>CAYSCC010000170.1:0-4590 GCA_964429375.1 uncultured Chakrabartia sp. | reverse complement strand
CTTGCAGAGATCGAGACCGACAAGGCCACGATGGAGTTCGAAGCGGTCGATGAAGGCACGGTTTCCGCAGTCCTCGTCCCGGCGAATACGGAAGGCGTCAAGGTCGGCACGGTCATTGCCCTGATTGCGACAGAGGGCGTGGACATGCCATCGTCGTCACCATCAGCCGATAACTCTCCCAAGGTGCCGGTGCCTCAGGCTGCCCCCGTCTCGTCAGTGGCCGCGCCTCCTCCCCCTGTCGCCGCGCCAAAGGCCCCGGCAGGGGAGCGCATCATTGCATCACCGCTCGCAAGACGCCATGCCGCTGCTCTTGGCATTGACCTGTCCACAATCAAGGGATCGGGCCCGAACGGGCGGATCGTCAAGGCGGACCTTGATGGTCTCGGCACAAGTCCGTCGGCGGCTGTGGTCTCGCCTGCCGTTACGGTCGCCGCAACGGCTCCGTCCCAGCCGACGTCTGAAGGACAGGCACCTGCAAAGACGGTCTGGTTTGATGATAGCATTCCCCACGAAATCGCGAAGCTTTCGAATATCCGCAAAACGATTGCGCGCCGTTTGACCGAAGCTAAGCAGACGATCCCGCATATTTACCTGACAGTCGATATCCGACTGGATGCGCTGCTCAAACTCCGGGGTGAATTGAACGCGGGCCTTGAAAGTCGTGGAATCAAGCTTTCCGTCAACGACCTGCTGATCAAGGCCTTGGGCACTGCGCTGGAACTCACGCCGAAGTGCAATGTCACATTTCTCGGGACCGAGCTGGTCAGCTACAAGCGGGCGGATATATCGGTTGCCGTTTCGACGCCATCCGGCCTGATAACGCCGATTATCAGGGACGCAGCAAATGCGAGCGTTTCGCGCATTTCGACCGAAATGAAGGATTTGGCCGCGCGCGCCAAGGACGGCAAGTTGCAGCCCCAAGAATATCAGGGCGGGACGGCGAGCCTTTCAAACATGGGTATGTACGGGATCAAACAGTTTGATGCGGTGATCAATCCTCCTCAGGGCATGATCCTAGCGATAGGGGCAGGTGAAAAGCGGCCCTTTGTCGTTGATGAGGCATTGGCTATGGCAACGGTGATGAGTGCGACCGGTTCGTTTGATCACCGTGCAATCGATGGTTCGGATGGGGCGGAATTGATGCAGGTTTTCAAGGAACTGGTGGAAAAGCCATTGGGGATGCTGGCATGAGTGCAAGTTACGACCTTGTGGTTCTCGGTTCTGGTCCTGGTGGCTATGTCGCCGCAATCCGAGCTGCCCAACTGGGTCTTTCGACGGCCATAGTGGAGCGGGAGTCCCTTGGTGGAATCTGCCTCAACTGGGGTTGTATCCCGACCAAGGCGCTGCTGCGTTCTGCCGAGATCTTCCATTACATGCAGCATGCGAAGGATTACGGGCTGGTCGCCGAAAAGATCAGTGCTGACCTTGAGGCCGTTGTAAAGCGGTCCCGCGGGGTGGCCAAGCAGCTCAATCAGGGCGTCACGCACCTGATGAAGAAGAACAAGATCACGGTTCACATGGGTGATGGCGTCATCACCGCGCCTGGCAAGCTCACTGTGACCAAAGATGGCACGTCAGAAGAACTTTCGGCAAAGAACATCATCATCGCGACCGGGGCCCGTGCGCGCGACCTGCCTTTTGCGCCCGCTGATGGAAAACGCATCTGGACGTACCGCCACGCGATGGTTCCGCCGGACATGCCAACGAAGCTGCTTGTCATTGGCTCGGGCGCGATCGGCATCGAGTTTGCCAGCTTTTACAAGGATATGGGCGCTGAAGTGACCGTCGTCGAAATGCTGGATCGGCTGGTTCCGGTGGAAGATGCGGATGTGTCCGATTTCCTTGAAAAGGCACTTGCGAAACAGGGCATGACGATCATGACCGGTGCCGGTGTCGAGAAACTTTCCGCAACGGCCAAGGGCGTGTCTGCATCGATCAAGGCAAAAGACGGGACCGTCACCAATTCCGAATTCAGCCATGCCATCGTTGCCATCGGGATTGTGCCGAACACGGAAAATATCGGACTGGAAAAGCTCGGCATCAAAACCACGAAGGGACATATCGATACCGACGCCCTTTGCCGGACCAATGTACCCGGCATATGGGCTATTGGTGACGTGACCGCTCCGCCCTGGCTTGCACACAAGGCCAGCCATGAAGGCGTTATCGCGGCAGAGGCGATTGCAGGCGGCCATCCGCACGCCATGGATCCGCTCAATATCCCGGGTTGCACCTATTGCCATCCGCAGATTGCCAGCGTCGGCCTGACCGAGGCAAAAGCGAAGGAAGCCGGACACAAGGTCAAGGTCGGCAAATTTCCCTTCATTGGCAATGGCAAGGCAATCGCGCTGGGTGAGGCGGAAGGGTTCGTCAAAACAGTGTTTGACGAAACGACCGGTGAACTCCTTGGCGCCCACATGATTGGCGCGGAAGTTACCGAACTGATTCAGGGGTTCACTGTCGGAAAGACGCTAGAGACCACCGAGCAGGAACTGATGAATACCGTGTTCCCGCATCCGACGCTGTCCGAAATGATGCATGAAAGTGTCCTTTCGGCCTATGGACGCGCGCTTCATTTCTGACCGATTTGACAAGCATCGGGCTTTGACGGGATAATGCGCTCGATATGAAAGCCGGTTTTGCCCTTGTCTTGATCAGCCTGGCGGCGATGCCGGGACTCGCGCTTGCGCAGAACGGTGAGCCGTCACGGACGCCTTCGCCGCCGCCATTGCCGCGATCTCCGCAAAATCCTATTGGCCCTCCGCCACCGACCGCTGCGCCTGGGCCGACCACAGGTCCTGCAGGAAAGTTGAAGCCGCGGCCCGGCGGTGACCGCGTTAGCGGGCTGGTCGGCTATCTGGACAGTCAGATAGAGAGCGGCCCCAAGGATATCGATGAACCGGTAACGGGATATGGCAACGAAGCTCTTTGGGATGCAGGTGCGCCGCAGGGTGACGCTGCCTCGGCGGGTCCGCCGGGAGAATCCGAGGACAGTAACGCAACACGCTCGACAGCAGGCCATCCTAAACGCTAGGCTCTTCCTCCTGTAATACGGGAGGTGAAAATGCGTGGACTTGTTCTGGCCCTTGCGCTTGCAGTGGCCACTCCGGCAGCAGCAGAAACAGTTGCGATCAGTGCGGCGAGCATGATCGATGTAGTCTCCGGCAAGAAGGTGGATCGTCCACTCGTGATTGTCACCGATGGGCGGATTTCGGCCGTGGGTACGCAAGGGGCCCTGACCGTGCCGGCCGATGCCCGGCGCATTGACCTCGGCAAGAGGACATTGCTGCCTGGCCTGATCGACATGCATGTTCACCTGACGTCGCTTGCCGAAATTGGTGGGTACAATAACCTGAAATACACGGACAGCTTCTGGAGCGCGGTCAGCGTCGGAAATGCCCGCAAGACGATCGATGCCGGCTTCACCACGGTACGCAACGTTGGCGCGGACCAATTTCAGGATGTCGGCCTCAAGGAGGCAGTGGATGGTGGTTGGGCCGTCGGGCCACGTATCATTCCGGCCGGATATGGGATTGGTGCGACAGGAGGGCATTGCGACAATAATGGCCTGCCTCCGCAATATGATCGCATGGAGGCGAGCGTCATCAATTCGCCTGATGAAGCGCGGACCAAGGTGCGCTGGCTGCACAAATATGGAGCGGAAGTCATCAAGATCTGCGCCACTGGAGGCGTGTTCTCGCTGGGAGATTCGGTTGGTGGCCAGCAACTGACCTTTGAGGAAATGAAGGCAATTGCCGATGAGGCGCATATGCTTCATCTCAAGGTGGCGGCGCACGCGCATGGTGACGAAGGGATCCGAACCGCGATCCTCGCCGGTATTGATACGATCGAGCATTGCAGCCTCGCCAGCGACGAGACGATCAAGCTCGCGGCGCAGCGCAAGACCTGGTTCTCGATGGATGTCTACAATGATGACTATATCCTAGCGACCGGCACTGCGAACGGCACGGAACAGGAAAGCCTCGACAAGGAAAAGGAAATTGGGCTGAAGCAGCGCCAAACATTCCAGCGTGCCGTGCGGGCGGGGGTCCCAATGGTATTCGGGTCAGACGCGGGGGTCTATCCGCATGGAGACAATGGCCGGCAATTCGCCAAGATGGTCGAGTGGGGAATGACACCCATGCAGGCTATTCAGGCGGCAACGGTCAATGCGGCGCAGGCGCTTGGCCGGGAAAGCGATGTCGGAGCAATTACCGTCGGCCGCTTTGGTGACATGATTGCGGTTGATGAAGATCCACTTGCGAATGTTCGGGCGCTCGAACGTGTTGCAGTGGTCATCAAAGGCGGCGAGGTTGTCAAAGGCGGACAATGAGTGAATCAACGGTAGAAGCAAGACCGGAGAGCATCGTCACGCCCGTTTCGACCGTTGCGGTCCGACTTGGTTTTGCTTTTCTGGTCCTTGCGCTGCTGCTTGGCCTGCTGGTGACGTTCGGAGTTGGTCAGCAGGCAGATCGGGCGGTTTTGAAGATGCTGGCCTTTCGCCGTAACGTGACAGGCGATGCCTTGATTGCCGGTGCGCAATGGGTCACATGGGCCGGTGCTGCAAGCCAGAGGACCTTTGCAATGGTC
>CAYSCC010000169.1:0-4602 GCA_964429375.1 uncultured Chakrabartia sp. | reverse complement strand
CTTGTTGACCAGGACCGCCGCATTCGTGTCAAACCGAATGGTCGACCCGTCTGCACGATGAATGTCCTTGGCAGTGCGAACGATGACCGCACGGTGCACGTCACCCTTCTTCACCTTGCCACGCGGCTGGGCTTCCTTGATCGAAACGACGATCACATCGCCAACGCCCGCGAAACGGCGCTTCGAACCACCGAGCACCTTGATGCACTGCACGCGCTTGGCACCTGAATTGTCGGCGACATCGAGATTGGATTGCATCTGGATCATGGATCAGCCCTCCAGCTCGGCCGGGGTGGCAACCCCGCCACCATCGACAACACGCCAGGATTTCAGCTTCGAAATCGGAGCGCACTCTTCAATGCGCACTGTCTGGCCAACCTTCCAGCTGTTGGCCTCGTCATGGGCATGATACTTCTTCGAACGGCGAATGATCTTGCCGTAAAGCGGATGCTTCACCTTGCGTTCGACCTTCACGACGACGGTCTTGTCGGTCTTGTCCGACACGACGGTTCCCGTCAGGATACGTTTTGGCATCGTGTCTTCCTTATGCCTTGGCCGCAGCGCTGGTGCGCTGGGACTGGAGCGTCTTGATGCGAGCGATCGTGCGACGCACTTCACGCACGCGGGCTGGCTTTTCGAGCTGGTTTGTCGCAGCCTGAAAACGCAGGTTGAATGCCTCGCGCTTCAGCTCCACGAGTTGCTCAACCAACTGGTCATCAGTTTTCACCTTGAGGTCAGCGATCTTCGTCATCGTCATGCTCCCAGATGCGAAGTGTCACCCAGGCGGGCAACAACCTTCACCTTGATCGGCAACTTCATCGCGGCGCGCTGAAAGGCAACGGCTGCAAGCGGGCCCGGAACGCCATCCAGCTCAAACAGAATGCGGCCCGGCTTCACGCGCGCAACCCAGAATTCCGGAGCGCCCTTGCCCTTGCCCATGCGGACTTCGGCCGGTTTCGACGAGACCGGCACATCCGGGAACACGCGGATCCACAAACGTCCCTGACGCTTGATGTGACGCGTGATCGCCCGGCGAGCGGCTTCGATCTGGCGTGCCGTAATGCGTTCCGGCTCCATGGCCTTCAGGCCATAGGAACCAAAGTTCAGCGTTGTTCCGCCCGGCGCATCGCCATGGATGCGTCCCTTGTGGGCCTTGCGGAATTTCGTGCGTTTTGGTTGCAGCATTGTCTGCTCTCTCTCTTAACGCGCAGGCCGGACGCCGGACGTTTGCGCGTCCATCATCAGCCGGTCGGTTGCCATTGGGTCGTGACCCAGAATTTCACCCTTGAAGATCCAGACCTTGATCCCGCAAACGCCATAGGCGGTGTGTGCGGTCGCTTCGGCATAGTCGACATTGGCGCGAAGCGTGTGCAGCGGCACGCGACCTTCACGATACCATTCCGTGCGAGCAATTTCGGCACCGCCAAGGCGGCCGCCGCACGTGATCTTGATACCTTCCGCACCCAGCCGCAGCGCGGACTGGACAGCGCGCTTCATGGCACGACGGAATGCAATGCGACGCTCCAGCTGGTCTGCCACACCCTGTGCGACGAGCTTCGCATCGATTTCGGGCTTGCGGATCTCGACGATGTTCAACGAAACATCGGAAGAGGTCATCGCGCCAAGCGTCTTGCGCAGCTTTTCAATGTCGGTGCCCTTCTTGCCGATGATCACACCGGGGCGGGCGGCATAGATGGAGACACGGCACAATTTGGCGGGGCGCTCGATCACGACCTTGGAGATCGCGGCCTGTGGCAGCGTCTTCAGGATGTACTTGCGGATTTCGAGATCCTCGAGCAGCAGGCGTCCGTAATCCGCACCTTCGGCGAACCAGCGGCTGTCCCAGGTGCGGTTGATCTGGAGACGAAGCCCGACCGGATTTGATTTCTGACCCATATCAGGCGTCCTCTTCTTGCGTCTCGCGCACAACCACGCGCAGGCGGCTGAACGGCTTCACGATGCGGCTGGAGCGGCCACGGGCACGGGTCGCAAAGCGCTTCATCGAAATCGACTTTCCGACGCTGGCTTCTGCAACGACCAGCGCGTCCACATCGAGATTGTGATTGTTTTCCGCATTGGCGACAGCACTGGCCAGCACCTTCTTCACGTCCTGCGCCATGGCGCGCTTCGAAAAGGTGAGGATGTTGAGAGCGTCACCAACCTTGCGGTTGCGGATAAGCGCCGCAACGAGATTGAGCTTCTGGGCCGAACCACGGATCGTGGTGCCGACGGCCAGGGCTTCCTTCTCGCCAACCTTGCGGGGAGATGCTGGTTTCGACATCAGCGCTTGCCCTTCTTGTCAGCGGCATGGCCGGGGAAGTAACGCGTGGGCGCAAATTCACCGAGCTTCATGCCAACCATGTCTTCGTTCACCGAAACGGGAACGAACTTGCGGCCGTTGTAGACGTTGAACGTCAAACCAACGAACTGCGGCAGGATCGTCGAGCGGCGCGACCAGGTCTTGATCGGCGCGCGGCCACCAGATTCCTGGGTCGCTTCTGCCTTTTTCAGGAGATGAAGGTCTACGAAGGGACCTTTCCAGACGGAACGGGCCATGACTACCTCTTCTTCTTCGCGTGACGCGACCGGATGATCATCTTGTCCGTCGCCTTGTTGGAACGAGTGCGGGCGCCCTTGGTGGGCTTGCCCCACGGGGTCACCGGATGGCGGCCGCCAGACGTCCGGCCTTCGCCGCCGCCATGAGGATGGTCAACCGGGTTCTTGGCAACGCCGCGCGTCAGCGGGCGCCTGCCCAGCCAGCGATTGCGGCCGGCCTTGGCAAGATTTGTGTTGCCATTGTCGGGGTTTGAAACCGCGCCAACAGTCGCCATGCAGTCCGAACGGATATAGCGCTGTTCGCCCGAATTCAGGCGCACGATCACCATGCCGCGGTCACGGCCGACAACCTGGACATAGGTTCCGGCCGAACGGGCGATCTGGCCACCCTTGCCCGGCTTCATCTCCACATTGTGGACGATCGTGCCGACCGGCATCTGGCCCAGTTCCATGGCGTTGCCCGGCTTCACGTCCGTCTTCTTGCCCGCGATGACCTTGTCCCCCGGCGCGAGGCGCTGCGGGGCCAGGATATAGGCCTGTTCGCCATCCGGATAGCTGACCAGCGCGATAAAGGCCGTGCGGTTCGGATCATATTCCAGCCGCTCGACAGTCGCTTCGACGTCCCACTTGCGGCGCTTGAAATCGATGATGCGATACCGCTGCTTGTGCCCGCCGGCGATGCCACGCGACGTGACATGACCCTTGTTGTTGCGGCCACCAGTCTTCCGCTTGCCCTCAGTCAGCGCCTTGACAGGCTTGCCCTTGTGGAGCGCTGAACGGTCCACGAGGATCAGGCCACGGCGTGCCGGGCTGGTCGGGTTATAATGCTTCAGTGCCATGGTGCTTAGATCCCCGTGGTCACATCGATCGACTGGCCTTCAGCCAGGCGAACAATGGCCTTCTTGAAGTCCGACCGGGTGTAGGGCAGGCCCTTCCACTTCTTGGTCTTGCCCTTCTGGACGATGGTGTTGACGGCCAGCACCTTGACATCGAACAGCGCCTCAACCGCCGCCTTGATCTGCGGCTTGGTTGCGTCCGTCGCGACGCGGAAAACAACGGCGTTGTTTTCACTGGCCATGGTCGATTTTTCGGTAATGTGCGGACCGCGCACAATGTCGAAGTGGCGGATATCCACCGCCGCTGCCTGCTTCTTAGCCATTGAACCGTGCCTCCAGCTTTTCGACCGCAGCACGCGTCAGAACCAGCGTCTCGTGCTTGAGGATGTCATACACGTTCGCGCCCGCCGCCGGCATCACATTGACGCCCACAAGATTGGACGAGGCGTGCGCGAAGCTTGTTTCAACCGCATCGCCATCAATCACCAGCGCCGTCTTGCCAAAGCCAAGCTTGCCCCATGATCCGGCCAGCGTCTTGGTCTTGCCATCCTTGACGGTCAGGCTGTCCATGACGATCAACGATCCGGCTTTCGCCTTGGACGACAGGGCCATTTTCAGGCCGAGGGCACGGATCTTCTTGTTCAGGGACGGATTGAAGTCGCGGACGCGCGGGCCATGGGCCTTGCCGCCGCCGACAAAGATGGGCGAACGGCGGTTGCCGTGACGGGCCGTGCCGCCGCCCTTCTGATTGCCAAACTTCTTGCCGGAGCGCGCAACATCCGAACGTTCGCGAGCGCCACGGGCCGTGCCGCGGGCTTTCTCTAGCTGCCAGGTGACAACGCGATGAAGGATGTCGGCACGCGGTTCGAGACCGAACACGTCATCCGACAATTCAATATCGCCCTTGCCCTTGGCATCGAGAGTCTGAACCTTGAGTTTCATGTTCAGCCCTCCTGATTTTCGCTGGCTTCGGGAGCGGCGACCGCACCTTCAGCGGGGGTTTCAACTGCAGCCGCTTCAACCTTGACCTCGTCCTCGACAACCGGAGCTGCATCGCTCTTGACCGAGGCGGGGTAAGGCGCATCCGCCGGGCGGGCGACCTTCACGGCATCGCTGACCATGAGCCAAGTGCCCTTGGACCCGGGAACCGAGCCCTTCACAAAGATCAGGCCGCGCTCAGCATCCGTCAGCACCACTTCCAGATTCTGCT
>CAYSCC010000168.1:0-4603 GCA_964429375.1 uncultured Chakrabartia sp. | reverse complement strand
GGCAGAGATTGCGGATCCCTCCTCTGTTGGAGCCATTAGCGAATGGTCTCGCGATCCGGACAGCAGCTCGGCCCCGCCAGACTGGGCCAGCCGCTTTTCTGCGATTGGATCTGGTGCCGAGGAGCTGATTGCAGCCCGCCCAAGATTGGTTCTTTCTGGCGCCTACGCCTCCAGCGGGACCAATCGGGCACTTGCCAGAGCAGGAATAAAGGTGCGCAGTTTCGGCGTCCCTGCAACTCTTGCCGAAAGCGAGCAGCAGGTTGCGGACATCGCAGATGCAATCGGACGGAGCGTTCAAGGCAGGGCGCTGGCCAAGAAAATGCGTCAAGCGGCAGCACCATCTTCCGACGGGCGCAGTGCAATCATCTGGACCAGCGGCGGCTTTGTGGCAGGCGCAGGCACTATCCAGGATGAAATGCTGGGTCGCGCCGGATTTCGCAACGCCAGTGCCGCTTATGGGCTGCAGCAATGGGACATTTTGCCGGTGGAAACTCTTGTGCGGCATCCGCCCGATGTCATTTTCATGCCTGCCAAGGCCAAGGGAGAGGATGCCCGAGCCTTGGCCTTACGCCGCCGCGTACTTGCGCATATCGGCGGGCGCACACGCATTGTCAGTTTCCCCGAACAACTGCTCAATTGCGGCGGCCCAAGCGTCATTGAGGCCATGGCAATCTTCAAGTCGGTTCGGTCGTCATGAAGATTGCATCGCTTGTCGGGCTTGCAGCCCTCGCCTTTCTGATCTCTCTAGCCGCTGGCAAGGTCTGGATCGGGCCATCTGACTGGTTCGCGGATAGTGCGAACGGATGGATCATGGCTGAACTCAGGTTGCCGCGGGCAATTCTGGGCTTCAGCATCGGCGCAGTTCTGGGCCTGTCCGGCGCCGTCCTCCAAGGGTATTTGCGAAACCCGCTGGCCGATCCGACCGTTGTTGGCGTGTCATCCAGCGCAGCCTTGGGTGGCGTTACGGCAATCTTTCTTGGGCTGACCTCATTTCCGCTGGGTCTTTTTGGAAGTGCCATGATCGGAGGGGGCTTGGCCATGCTCCTGCTGGTCGCGCTTACAGGAAAGACAGGAGGTCCCTTGGGCTTCATCCTGGCCGGGATGGTGCTCTCGACGCTCGCCGGATCGCTGACGGCCTTTCTGATCAGCATTGCGCCAAGCCCCTTTGCGGCAAGTGAAATCATCGCATGGTTGATGGGTGCACTCACCGATCGTGGGATGGATGATGTGCGTCACGCCCTGCCCTTCATGATCCTTGGAAGCGCGATCCTCCTTGCCACGGGTCGGGGTCTTGATGCCCTGACGCTGGGCGAAGACGCCGCACGCTCGCTGGGCTTCAACCCTGCGCGCGAACGATGGGCCATTGTCGCCGGCGTCGGACTTTCGGTGGGCGCTTCGGTTGCGGTATCGGGGGTCGTCGGATTTGTCGGGCTGATCGTTCCGCATTTCATGCGCAGCCTGGTGGGAGAACGGCCCTCGGCGCTCCTCGTTCCATCCGCACTCGGCGGCGCAATCCTGACATTGCTGGCCGATAGCCTCGTCCGCCTGACCCCGGGCTCAAGCGAAGTGCGGCTCGGCATCGCAATGGCCATCCTTGGCGCGCCGTTCTTCTTTCTCCTGCTGATGCGGATCCGGAGGCGGGCGACATGATCGAAGCCAGGGGCGTGTCCCTTTCACTCGGAGGCCAGATGGTTCTTCAGGGTGTCGACGCCCGTTTCAATCGCGGACGGATAACCGCAGTGATCGGCGCCAATGGAGCCGGCAAGACGAGCCTGATCCGGGCGCTTGCAGGATTGACAGATCTGCAGGCCGGCCATGTTGAAATCGATGGCGCCCAAGTTGCAGCGATGTCCCATCCAGAGCGGGCAAGATTGATTGGTTATCTTCCGCAAGACGGAGAGCCGGCCTGGAACGTCTCCGCAAGAGAACTCGTGTCACTCGGCCGCCTGCCGCACCGCAGCCGCTTCGCCCTCCCCTCCGGGCCGGATATGGCAGCAATAGAACAGGCCATGATTGATACAGACACGCTCCGCTTTGCAGACCGGCCGATAGACACGCTGTCCGGGGGCGAACGGGCCCGGGTGAAAATGGCCCGCGTCCTTGCAGGCGACCCGCAATGGATCCTTGCTGACGAGCCGCTTGCAAACCTCGATCCACCGCATCAACGGGATATGCTTGCCCTGTTCCGCTCCGCTGGTCGCGACGGCAAGGGTGTAATCACGGTCCTGCACCAGCTCGACGCTGCAAGCCAGGCCGATGACCTGCTGATCCTTCGAGGCGGCACGGTGATCGCACTTGGGCCCGTTGACGAGACTTTGACCGCCGAAAACCTGCGACGGGCATTCGGGATGGAGTTTGACATCCTTGACCATTGTGGCCGCAAGTCGGTCATCGCCAGACACTAGACACATTGCCGACCAAGTGCCCGGAAGGTTCGACAAAGTGCATTGATATGGTGTAACATTTCTTCTAGGGATATGAAACAATATCACATCCATTCGGGCTTTCCATGTCTCAAAACGCTTCCATCATCTTTGCCGCCGCTCTCGCTTTCATGTCTTCTCCTCTGCTGGCACAGGAGCAGCCGGATCAGAGTCATGGAGATCATGATGGCGATAATCCGGAAATCGTCATTACTGCATTGCTCGGGCGCACTCAGGCAGATTTGTTGGCCGGAACCTCGGTGGTCTCGGGAGCCGATCTGGCGCGCGAACTGAAGCCTACCATCGGAGAAACTCTGTCACATCAGGCTGGGGTGTCCGCGACATCGTTCGGACCGAATGCTTCGCGTCCCGTACTGAGAGGGTTCCAGGGTGAACGCGTCCGTGTTCTGGCAGACGGCATTGGCAGTTTCGACGTATCCAACACAAGTGTGGATCATGCTGTTGTAATCAACCCGCTGACTGCAGACAGGATAGAAGTGCTGAGAGGCCCGTCTGCCCTGCTGTTCGGCTCGTCAGCCATTGGCGGCGTCGTGAACGTGATCGACAGCCGAATTCCACGCAAGGTTCCGGAAGAAGCCATTCATCTGGATGGCCTGACAACCTATGGGTCCGCGGCGAACGAACGCTCCGGCGGCGTGCGGATAGATGCTCCGTTGTCCAATTCGATCGTACTCCACCTTGATGCCAGCTACATCAAGACGGACGATCTGGAGATTGGCGGCCATGTGCTGACCCCCGCACTGCGCGCGCAGGCCGCAGCGAGCCCAGACCCCGCCATTGCGGCCTTGGCCAATCTCAAGGATCGGCTTCCCAACAGTGCTGCCCGGACATGGGAAATCGCAGGAGGCGCGGCTTACATTTCGAGCAACGTGAATCTCGGTTTCTCCGTGAGCCGTTATGACAGCCTGTATGGCGTTCCGATCCGCTTTTCACTTGATCCCGCCATTGAGGCAGAATCTGTGCGCCTTGATGTGAAGCAGACACGCTATGATGCACGGGCGGAGTATAATCCCGCAGGCGGCTTCATTGAAGGAATCCGCTTTCGCGGAGGGTATGCGGACTACCGCCACAACGAGGTCGCCGACGATGGCACCGTCAACACGACCTTCCGCAACAGCGGTGGCGAAGCAAGACTCGAGCTTGTTCAGCGCGAACGCAACGGCTGGAAGGGTGCCATCGGCAGCCAGTTTGTGTCGCGGAAGGTCGATATCGTGGGCGCTGAAAAGTTTCTGCCCGAAATCAAGACCAGGCAATATGGCCTTTTCACCGTCCAGTCGGTTGATCTGGGAACCATCCGGGCCGAGGCCGGCGCACGCATTGAACATGCCGTTGTATCGGCCAAGGCAGATACAGTCTTGGGGAATCCCGACATTCGCAGATCATTCACATCCTATTCGGGATCATTGGGTGCAAGCGTTGAAGTAGCGCGCGGCTGGCGGCTCGGCCTCAACAGTTCCTATACGGAGCGTGCGCCCTCAGCCGAGGAGCTTTATGCCAATGGACCACATGCAGGAACGCAGGCTTTTGAAATCGGCAATCCGGCTTTCAAAAAGGAAAAGTCCAAGGGTCTTGAAGCCACGTTGCATGGATCGGGAAGCGGCTATTCTGTTTCGGCATCGCTGTTCTACAGCTGGTTCAAGGGATTCATCTTTGAATCGCCAACCGGCGTGATCCAGGATGATCTGCCGGTCTTTCAATCCCAGCAGGCGAACGCCCGCCATTATGGTGCCGAAATCGAAGCCTCCGTGCGCCTTGCGACGGTTGGATCCGTCACACTCAACCTGGATGGAGTGGGAGATTTCACACGCGCACGCATCAAGGGCGGTGGCCCGCTGCCGCGTATCCCCGCCTTGCGACTGCTTGGCGGACTCGAGGCTCAGTCAGATAGGATCACAGGCCGTATCGAAGTGGAATGGGTAGACGGACAGGATCGCATCGCTGCCTTTGAAACACCCACCAAGGGCTATACGATGGTCAACAGTTCACTGGCGATCAAACCCTTTGGCACGGATTCGGGCATTGATGTCACCCTTGCGGCCAACAATATCTTCGATGCGGTTGGCCGGCGCCATGCAAGCTTTCTGAAGGATTACGCACCCTTGGCCGGGCGGGATATCAGGATCGGCCTGCGTTTCGCGTTTTGAGAAACCCCGGCCTTT
>CAYSCC010000167.1:0-4718 GCA_964429375.1 uncultured Chakrabartia sp. | reverse complement strand
CGGCACTCGATTTTGAGTCGAGCGCGTCTACCAATTTCACCACAGGGGCCCAAAAGGGTTAGCGGCGCTGCGTTTAGACAAGCATCGCTTCGGCCGCAACCATCAAAACTGTGCCGTCTGAACGGAGATCCCCCTTACGGCCCGTTTTAGTTGCTGGGGGCTTGTCGCCGGTAACTCAGGGCCTCGGCGATGTGCAGTCGCGTCACACGTTCGGACAGCGACAGATCCGCAATGGTCCGGGCGACGCGGAGAACCCGGGTGTAGCCGCGCGCACTCAGTCGCATGGCCACGACGGCCTGCTCGAGAAGCCTCTGGCCTGACTGATCGGGCAGGGCTACGCGCAGAAGCAGGTCGCCATCGGCTTCGGAATTTGTGCGTGCACCCGAACCCGAATATCTGGCTACCTGCACCTCGCGTGCGGCCCGAACGCGTTGCGCGACAGAGGCAGAATCTTCCGATGGTGCTGACGAGACGAGGTCCGTCGGGCTGACGGCTTCAACACTGACATGCAGGTCGATCCTGTCGAGCAGAGGGCCGGAGACGCGGGCCTGATAGTCTGCTGCGCAGCGCGGCGCGCGGGCGCAGGCAAGGGCCGGATCGCCGAGATGGCCACAGCGGCAGGGATTCATTGCGGCGACAAGCTGCACGCGTGCGGGAAAGGTGACATGGGCATTGGCGCGCGCAACGCTGACCCGGCCAGTCTCGAGCGGCTGCCGGAGTGAATCGAGCACGGCACGCTGGAATTCCGGCAGCTCATCGAGAAACAGAACTCCCAGATGCGCGAGGCTCACTTCCCCGGGCCTTGCCTTGTGACCACCGCCGACTAGAGCGGGCATGGATGCGGAATGATGCGGGGCCCTGAAAGGGCGCGTTCGTTTCAGCCGGCCGCCAGGCAGTTCGCCAGCGATACTTGCCACCATGGAAACTTCCAGCGCCTCTGATGCGGTCAGGTCGGGCAGGATTCCCGGCATGCATGCTGCAAGCAGGGATTTTCCCGCTCCCGGAGGCCCGACCATGATCAGATTGTGACCGCCCGCCGCAGCGATTTCGATGGCGCGTCTTGCCGTTTCCTGGCCCTTGACCTGGCAAAGATCCGGACCGACCGCCTGCGTCTCGGCAACGCCGGGTTCGGGCGGCCTCAGCAGCGCGCTGCCCTTGAAATGATTGAGCAGCGACAGAAGGTCGGGCGCTGCAACGACTTCCACCTGCCCCGCCCATGCTGCTTCAGGGCCCTGTGCGGCTGGGCAGACCAACCCCAGAGATCGCTCCGCAGCATGCAGCGCGGCCAGCAGCACGCCGGGTGACGGGGCAACACGACCGTCAAGGCCAAGTTCTCCCACGACAACATAGCTGGCGAGCGTTTCGGCATCCACGACCCCCATGGCCCCCAGCAGGGCAAGCGCAATGGGCAGGTCATAATGGGACCCTTCCTTGGGCAGGTCGGCCGGCGAAAGATTGACCGTGATCCGCCGGGGTGGAAGGGAAAGGCCCATTGCGGAAATTGCGGCGTGAACGCGCTCCCTGCTTTCGGCAACGGCCTTGTCCGGAAGCCCGACAATCGCAAACCGGGGATTGCCGGGTGCAACCTGACACTGAACTTCGACGCTGCGCGCCTCAAGCCCGAGAAAGGCGACCGTCTGCACAGTCGAAACCATCAGGCGCCTGCCGCACCGGGAGGGTTGTTAACCATATCTGCGAAGCAAGCCGAAAGGGGCAGCGTGTAAGCTCCTGCAACCATGAAACTCAGTGTTGCCCGATCGGGGGCGCGTGTGCGCGAACCCATGCCCTGGTTGGCGGCATCGATTTCAATCGAGGCAATCCGGATCCTGTTCTTCCTGTCTCCTTTCCTACTTTCAGCAGCGGATATCATCAGGGCTTGAGGCGGCACGCGTGCAAAGCGGCCGCCCCGTCTGAACGGCACGGGATGGATGAAGACCATTGACCAGAATACACCTGAGCGCAGCGGTCAGATGCCGGTCCCTCGCTCGATCCATCCGATCCATCGCAGAAATCGCAACGGACGCCTTGCGCTTGCCCGGCAAGGCCACCACATCGCGACCATGACTCTGAAGGAACGTTGGTACGCACTTGGCCGAAGCCCGACTTACAGGCTCGTGATGGCCATATTCGGAGTCGTGCTCCTGCTCCTGTCTCCTGTCGTTGGCGCCTTGCCGGGACCGGGCGGGATTTTTGTCTTTGCCATTGGGCTTGGCCTGATCCTGAGGAGCTCGCTTTGGGCCAAGCGACACTATGTTGTCTTCAAGCGCAAGCAGCCGAAAATCGGCCACTGGGCAGACTGGGGCCTGCGCCGCCGCAGTCACAGGCGGCGCGTGCAACGCAGGAAGCAGAAGGAAAAGTCAGGTAATTGACTTTCGTGCCGAGTCTGCCTAACGGCTGCGGCAACAAAGGCCGTCTTCGCGGGCGGCCCTTTTTCGTTTATGACGTTTTGCCAAGGACATGAGTGATGAAGCGCACTTTTCAGCCGAGCAACCTGGTTCGCGCCCGCCGTCACGGCTTTCGCGCACGGATGGCGACGGCCGGCGGACGTGCCGTGATTCGCGCCCGTCGCGCGCGCGGCCGCAAGAAGCTTTCCGCCTGATTTCGATTCGAAAGCGGTCGGATTTCCTGGCCGCCAATGCAGCAAGCCGGGTGGCGACGCCCGGCTTTGTGCTGTTGGTGCGCCAACGCAATGATGGCGATCCTGCAAAGCGGCTGGGGATCACCGTGACGAAGAAGATCGGCAATGCCGTTGTACGCAATCGGATGAAGCGGCGATTTCGCGAGCTGGCTCGCGCAGTGATTGGCGCCAATGGCCTGGCTGGATCGGATCATGTCATGATCGGCCGGGCAGGCGGAGTCGAGCGCGACTTTGCGACGCTCAGGCTGGATCTCGTTCAGGCACTGGCCCGGGTGCGGACATGATTGCCCGCCTGATGATCCTTGTGGCGCGCGGCTGGCAAAAGGGGCCTTCAGCCATCCTGCCGCCGTCTTGCAGATACCACCCGTCATGTTCGGCCTATGCAATCGAGGCGGTAAGCCGCTATGGGGCGGCGAAAGGCGGCTGGATGTCAGTCAAACGGATCTTGCGATGCCACCCCTGGGGCGGGCATGGCTATGATCCAGTACCGTAGCTTGGGGGAAAGAGACCTTGGATAATCAGCGTAACATGGTCCTGGCGATCGTGCTGTCCGCGCTTGTATTGATTGGCTGGACGGCGCTGGCAGATCGCTTCCTCCCCCAGCCGAAGCCGTCCGCGCCGGCACCGGTTGCCCAGAGTGCGCCACCAGCGACGCCCGTCGCCCAAGTGCCGACGCGCAAGCCCGTGGCTCAGGCATTGGCGGGCTCGCCGCGCGTGACCATTGAAACGCCGCGACTCAAGGGTTCGATCAATCTGAAGGGCGCGGTGATTGATGATCTTGTCCTGCTTTCGCACAGGGAATCCATCAAGAAGAATTCACCTCCCGTCCGCCTGCTTGCCCCTGCCAATGCGACGGGCAGCTATTTTGCTGGCTTTGGGTGGAGCGGGGCCGGCCTTGCAGCACCAGATGCCAATTCCGTCTGGCAAGCCGACGGGACTGTCCTGCGGCCGGGCAAGCCGGTGACCCTTCAATGGGATAATGCTGCGGGACAGCGGTTCGAACTGCGCATCGCGGTCGATGAAAACTATCTTTTCACAGTCGAGCAGCGCCTTGTGAATACGGCGACGGGTGCCATCGGTGCCAGACCCTATGGCTATATCAGCCGCCATGGCGCGTCCAAGGACCCCAGCAGCTGGACCAATCATGTCGGGCCCATCGGCGCCTTCAATGGTGCCGTCAATTACAAGGTGGACTGGGATGATATCGATCCGGCCACCGGCCAAAGATTTCAGAGCAAGGGCGGCTGGATCGGCTTTGGAGACCATTACTGGCTGACAGCTCTGATCCCCGATCAGGCAGCCAGTATCGATGCCGGGTTCCGAACCGGCAATGGAAGTTATCAGGCAGAATTTGCGGTTCCGCAAACTGTCGTAGGCCCGGGCAAGGCCGTTTCGGCCACTACCCGGCTCTTTGCCGGGGCCAAGGAAGTCAACGCGCTTGACGGTTATGAAGATGCTGGCGTGCTATTGTTTGGCAAAGCCATTGACTGGGGCTGGTTCGAGATCATCGAAAAGCCGATCTTCAAATATCTCGACTGGCTGTTCAGGCTGGTTGGCAATTTTGGTGTCGCGATCATCCTGCTGACGCTGACTGTACGTGCCCTGATGTTTCCGATTGCCCAGCGCCAGTTTGCCTCAATGGCGGCAATGCGCGTTGTCCAGCCCAAGCTGAAGGCGCTGCAGGAACGCTACAAGGATGACAAACCCAAGCTCCAGCAGGAAATGATGGCGCTTTACCAGAAGGAAAAGATCAATCCGATGGCAGGCTGCCTGCCGATCTTCCTTCAGATTCCCGTCTTCTATGCGCTCTACAAGGTTCTGATGCTGACCATCGAAATGCGGCACCAGCCGTTCGCGCTGTGGATTCATGATCTGTCTGCGCCGGATCCGGCAACGATCATCAACCTGTTCGGCCTTCTGGATTTCACCCCGCCGACTTTCCTTGCGCTGGGTATTTTGCCGGTGTTGCTTGGCATCACCATGTGGCTGCAGTTCAAGCTCAATCCAGCGCCCATGGATCCCATTCAGCAGCAGATGTTCAGCATCATGCCGTGGATCATGATGTTCATGATGGCGCCTT
>CAYSCC010000166.1:0-4721 GCA_964429375.1 uncultured Chakrabartia sp. | reverse complement strand
GATCGAGAGCGCGATCGACGAGAGCGAGCGCTTCTATCCTGTCTTCCAGTTCGTCATGTGGGGTGGAAAGTCACCATCGGAAGCCATTACTGCTGCAATGGTCGAGACACAGGGCGAAGCGTGAGCGGGGGCCTCTTCTGGATCATTGGCTGCGGCAACATGGCCGGGGCAATACTCCGGCGATGGGTCGACTGCGGGATCGACACGACTCAGCTGCGGATCGTGGATCCGGCGTTGCCTGATCTGCCGCTCGGGCTGTCTGCCATCCCGGCGATTCCTGACGCTGTCACCGCTGCAGATCGCATCCTGCTTTCCGTCAAGCCGCAGTTGCTGGATGCCGTGTCCAGCGACGTGGCCAGACTGGTGGGCCCATCAACGCGGCTCTATTCCATTCTGGCCGGAGTGGAGGTTGCCACGCTCCGGAACCGGTTCGCCAAGGCTGCACGCATCGTCCGGATCATGCCCAACTTGCCAGTGGAACTTGGCAAGGGGGTGGTTGCGCTTCACAGCCCTGACGGGCCTGATGCCGAGACATCCGCCACCATGGCGCCCCTTGGCCTTGTCGAATGGATTGAGGATGAGGGGCTGCTTCACCTTGTGGCGGCACTTTCCGCGAGCGGGCCCGCCTTTCTCTATCGCTTCGTTGATGCGTTGGGCATTGCGGCGGCCCGGCTGGGTCTGGCCCCGGATCTGGCAGCCCGACTGGCGCTTGCAACCGTTGAAGGATCGGCACTGCTGGCGGCTGGATCGAGCGACGCGCCGGCTGTTTTGGCAGATCGTGTTGCAAGCAAGGGCGGCATGACACGGGAGGGGCTCAACAGTCTGGATGATGGCGAAGCCCTGATCCGGCTGCTGATGGCGACACTTGATGCAGCCACAAGACGCAGCATCGAAATGGGCAAGGCCGTTCGCTAGCGCTCTTGCTGGAGCGCAATGACCCTTTCGAGCTCGGTTTCGGGAATCAGCCCTTCCAACACGCTCCAGAATCCGAACACTGCATCTTTGCCTGACATGCCGTATGCGCGGCTCATCTTCTCACGCAGGTTTGCAAAGAGCCGCGCTTCAAGCGCGGCCCCGTCCCGGGTCAGACGCAGCCGCTTTTGCCTTCGGTCAAGCGCTCCAGGGTGGCTTTCCACCAGAGCACGCTTGGCCAGATCGTTTAGGACCCGCCCCAGAGACTGTTTTGTGATCGCCAGAAGTTTGAGGAGATCGCTGACAGTCAAGTCCGGCTGTCTGGCAATGAAATACAATGCGCGATGATGCGCGCGACCAAGACCCTGGGTGGCCAGTTCCTCATCTATCGAGCGCGTCAGATGGCTGTATCCGAAATAGAGCAACTCGACCCCGCGGCGAATGTCCGCTTCGACGAACACTGGAGTGGGCACCGTCAATTTTTTCACACGCGGATTTAGGACAGCCATATTGACGTATCTTGACGTGTCGATTACCGGAATGCAAGCAGCATCTGAAAGGATTCCCGATGGACGAACGCACTGCACCGCAAGCGCCAGGAGCGCTGCCGTTCGTCATTGAGCGGAATGCAAATCCCGTTGCCCTTGCGGAAAGGAACCGCTTGCTGGCCAATCCCGGCTTCGGGCGCGTGTTCACGGATCACATGGTCATGATCCGATACAATGAGGCACAGGGTTGGCACGATGCGAAAGTCATGCCGCGCGGGCCCCTGTCGATCGATCCCGCAACAGCCGTCCTTCACTATGCGCAGGAAATCTTTGAAGGCCTCAAGGCCTATCGGCTTGCTGACGGCAGCATGGCGCTGTTCCGGCCGGAGGCCAATGCCCGGCGGTTCAGTGATTCTGCCCGAAGACTGGCCATGGCGGAGCTCCCCGAAGAGCTGTTCATTGAATCGCTGCGGCAGATCGTGGCGATCGATCGGGACTGGTTTCCGGATATCGAAGGTGGCTCGCTCTATCTGCGCCCGTTCATGTTCGCCAGCGAAGCGTTTCTGGGCGTGAAGCCGTCTTCCGAATACATCTACATCGTTCTTGCCTCATCCGTCGGCGGGTATTTCAAGAGTGGCGCCCCGGCCATTTCCCTTTGGGTCTCTCAGGATCACACGCGCGCCGCGCCGGGAGGCACTGGTGCTGCGAAATGCGGCGGCAACTATGCGGCAAGCCTCGTTGCGCAGGCCGATGCCATTGCAAAGGGCTTTGATCAGGTTGTCTTTCTGGACGCGGTCGAGCGACGCTGGGTTGAAGAGCTTGGGGGCATGAACCTTTTCTTTGTCTTCAGCGACGGATCGATCCAGACGCCTCCTCTTGGTGGAACCATCCTGCCCGGCATCACGCGGGACGCCCTGCTCACACTGGCGCGTGAAGATGGTATCGTTGTGCGCGAACAGCCCTACTCCATCGATCAATGGAAGGCCGACGCCGAAAGCGGGCGGCTGACCGAAACCTTTGCCTGCGGCACGGCGGCAGTTGTTACACCGGTCGGCAGCGTGACGGGGCCCAACGGGTCATTCACCATTGGCGCCGGTGGGCCGGGACAATTCACGACGCGGATCAAGGACAGGCTGGTTGCCATCCAGCGCGGACTTGCGCCTGATCCGCATCATTGGGTGATGAAGCTCGACTGAGGGAATTGTCATTGCCAATCGGGCTGCTATAGGGCCGCCTCCTTGCAAGCACATGTTGGGGCGTCGCCAAGCGGTAAGGCACCGGCTTTTGATGCCGGCATTCGCAGGTTCGAATCCTGCCGCCCCAGCCAGGTCTTACGACACAGCCTGAAGTTTCAGGCCGCCAGTCCCTCAAATTGCATACGGGCCAGCCGGGCATAGAGCCCGCCGGCACGGCTCAGGCTTTCGTGGTTCCCCTCTTCGACGATTCGGCCTTCGCTCATCACGATGATGCGGTCTGCCGAACGCACCGTCGCGAGGCGGTGGGCAATCACGATGGTTGTGCGTTGATGGATGAGCCGGTCCAGGGCGTCCTGAACAAGCCTTTCGGACTCCGCATCCAGCGCAGACGTCGCTTCGTCCAGCAGGAGGATCGGCGCATCGCGCAAGATGGCTCGCGCAATCGCAATCCTCTGTCGCTGGCCACCAGACAGGCGTGCCCCGCCCTCCCCCATGAACGTGTCCAGCCCGTCCGGCAGCTGCCGGAGAAAGTCTGCGGCATTCGCAGCTTCGGCCGCGGCCCAAAGCGCGTCATCATCCGCATCCCAGCGCCCATAGCGCAGATTGTCCCGCGCACTCGCCGCAAAGATCACGGTTTCCTGCGGCACCATTGCGATCCTTGCCCTGACGTCGGCCGGATCGGCATCCGCCAGAGCCACGCCATCTACCCGCACTGTTCCGCTTTCCGGATCGTAGAAACGCTGGATCAACTGGAAGAGAGTCGTCTTGCCTGCGCCGGACGGCCCGACAACGGCAACCGTTTCCCCGGGATTGATGACAAGCGAGAAATCAACCAGCGCGCTCGTTTCCGGCCGGGTTGGATACCGAAAACGGACATGATCAAATTCGATCCGCCCCTGAGGCGGTAGCGGCAGAGGCACAGGATTCTGTGGCGCAGCAATGCCTGGCTGTTCAGACAGGAGCTCAGTCAACCGCGCGGCCGCACCCGAGCCACGGACGAGATCGCCGTAGACTTCGGCAAGGGCACCAAAAGCGCCCGCAACAAATCCGCCAGTCAGGACGAATGCCGCAATCGAGCCGCCGGTCATCCTGCCAGCCTGCACGTCAAGCGCACCCTGCCACATGACCATGGTGACCGCCCCGAACATCATCAGGATCATGAACGCCGTCAGGATCGACCGCGTGGCAATCCGGCGGCGTGCAGTCCCAAAGGCATGTTCAACGGCGCCTGCAAAACGCGTTCCTTCCCGGCCCTCCTGCCCGAAAGCCTGCACGATCTTCATGGCGCCCAGCACTTCCACGACGATCACCCCGACGTCGGCAATCCGGTCCTGGCTTTTGCGGGAGGTTTCCCGCAGTTTTCGGCCGATCAGTATGGCCGGCACGACCACAAGCGGAATGCCGAGGAGCAGCATGGCCGTCAGCTTGGGCGCGAGGGTGAAAAGATAGGCAATCCCGCCCACCCCAAGCACGATGTTGCGCAGCGCCACGGACATCGTCGTCCCGACAACCTGTTCGATCAGCGTCGTATCCGCTGTGATGCGGGACGCCACCTCTGCCGGTCGATTGATCTCGAAATAGCTGGGCGACAGCCGCAGCAGGTTGTTGAGCACTGCGCTGCGCACATCAGCGACAACCCGTTCGCCGAGCCAGGACACGAAATAGAAGCGGCTGGCCGTTGCAATGGCAAGGACGGTCACAATCATCAGCAGATATTCGAACCATCGCCCCACATCTCCGCCCGAGGCTGCGAAGACACGATCAATGACCAGCCGGAATCCATTTGGAATGGCAAGTGTGGCCGCAGCAGCAACGAAAAGGGACATCGCAGCAAGCGAAATCCGTCCCGGATACTTGGCCGCAAATCCCCACACCATCCGGAGGCTGCCGAGTTTGCGATTGCCGTTTTCCGGCCTGGTTTCATCTGACATGCGGAACGGCGTAGCAGGTGGCCAATTCCGTCTCAATATGCGACGGATTATATTGTGCATTGCACAAAGCAAATTTCTCGGCCAGAGTTTTGGGGAAGCAAGGGAAGATTGATGATCTACAACGCTAACGAAATGCAGCGCACATGGCTTTCTCGCGCCAGCGCCAGGGCCCACGGCCGCACCGAAATCCTGAG
>CAYSCC010000165.1:0-4722 GCA_964429375.1 uncultured Chakrabartia sp. | reverse complement strand
AGCGGCGCATAGACAATGTCATAGACAATGGCATCGTCCCTGAGCGGTGCAAGATCGAGGTCGAGCGGCGGCTGTCCCTTCATCCCCAGCGGGCTTGCATTGACGAGGAGTGCCGCAGGCGGAAGCGCAGACCCGAGTGGTTTGACCTCTCCCTTCAGGCCGAATCTTGCAAGCAGGGCCGCGGCCTTGAGCGCGTTGCGGGCCAGCATGGTGATCGGTCCGGCGCCAACTTGTGACAATGCAAACAGAATGGCGTTGGCCGCTCCGCCGCTCCCGACAAGGATGACAGGGGCCGCTTCGAGCGGCACATCCAGAATCGGCCCGAGAAAACCCGCAGCATCGGTGTTTGTTCCGAACAGCATGCCATCGGGACCGCGCGCCACGGTGTTGATCGCGCCGATGGAGTCCCTGACGCCGCCCGGATCGGAGACATGGTCAAGTGCCGCGACCTTGTGCGGAATTGTGATGTTGCACCCGCGCCAGTCAGGATCGTCACGCCGCTCGCTGAAATAGTCGCCCAGCCCGGCCTGGGTGACCGGTCGCGCCCGATAGTCCGCATCGATGCCGAGCTTGCCAAGCCAGAAATTGTGAATCAGCGGCGATTTCGAATGGGAGACTGGATCGCCAATGACTTCGGCATAGGGTTGTGTCATGCCGGAACGGCTCCTTCTGAACGCAAATAGTCCATCAGCGGCAGAAGCGGCAGTCCCATTATGGCGAAGTGACTTCCCTCAATACGCGAAAAGAGTTGCACCCCGCGGCCTTCGATCCGGTATCCACCGACGCAACCGAGGAGCACATCCCCTTCCGCTTCGAGATAGCCACTGATGAACGCTTCGGAGAGCGGTCGCATGGTCAGCCTGGCGCTCTCTATATGCCGCCACACAGGCTGCCCGTCCCGAGCGACCACCATCGCGCTGAACAAGGAATGTGTCCTGCCGGACAAAAGGCGCAACTGGCCTGCGAGTGCCCTGCGGTCCGGCGCCTTGTCCAATTCCGTTCCATCGTCCAGCGCAAGAGTCTGATCGCAGCCCAGCACCAGATCCCCGGCGCATCGTGCCGAAACGTCAAGCGCCTTCAGTTCGGCCAGAGCGCAAGCGATCCTGTCCGGTCCCAACCCGCTTGATCTGAGCGGGGCCTTGGCCGCGTCCTCGTCAATCGAAGATACCATGACGTCATGATCAATGCCTGCATTGCGCAGCAGGCTGCGTCTGCTCGCGCTTCCGGACGCCAGCACAAGCATCAATGCAGGGCCTCACCGGCATGGCGTTCGTTGTAGAGGTTGATAATTGCGGCTGCCGCTTCCTCGATGGACCGACGGGTCACATCAATTACCGGCCAGCCATTGTCGGCGAACATGCGCCGGGCATAGGCAAGTTCGCGCTGAACGGCTTCCTGGTCGACATAATCCGTGTCGGGCATCTGGTTGAGCGACAGCAGCCTGTTCCGCCGAATCTGGACCAACCTGTCAGCACTCGTGACCAGACCGACAACCAACGGATGCTTGAGATTGAAGAGATTGTCTGGCGGAGGAGATTCAATCACGATCGGAATGTTCGCCGTCTTGTATCCCCTGTTGGCAAGATAGATGGACGTCGGCGTCTTGGAGCTGCGCGAAACGCCAGCCAGAAGAATGTCCGCCTCTTCCCAGTTTTCGTGGCCGACTCCATCGTCATGCGCAATCGTGTACTGGATCGCTTCAACCCGCGCGAAATAGGCCGCGTCGAGCATATGCTGGCCTCCGGGGCGGGCCTTTGCCGTCTGGCCAAGCAACTGGGACAGGGCATGCACGACAGGATCAATCGCAGCGACCATGGGCAAGCCAAGCGCCCGGCACTTCGCCTCCAGAGTCCGTCGAACATCAGCATTGACCATGGTATAGAGCACCAGCCCGGGATTCTGGGCGATATCGGCAATGATCCGTGTCAGATGGCCTTCGGACCGGACCATGGGCCAGAAATGCTTGATCGTTTCCACGGAATCGAATTGAGCAAGTGCGGCCTTTGCCACAGTCTCAAGAGTTTCCCCGGTGGAATCGGAGACAAGATGGAGGTGAAGGCGGTTCACGGGGCTGAAGGGGCTGTGGACAACATTGGGGAAATGGCTACTCCAAAAGGCTGCGAAAATCCAAGCCTGCAATTGAACCCCATCTCGCATGAATCCGTCCACAGGCCTTTCAACAGCCCTTCCATTCCATCCACGGCCTGTGGATAGTCGGGACGGATTCAACGACTCGGCAGTTTTCCACCACGTGCCGATACCGCTCGGTGTTGGCAATTCGCGGGACAACGCATAAACCCGGAAACACGCCCTCCAACAGCAACTTCAATCTTCCTTTAATATAGAAATGATTCAGTGAGCATGGTCGACATGGAATCGAAACCCCTTCTGGAAACGCTGAAGGGTATGCGTCAGGCACGGCCGCCTGTGTGGCTCATGCGTCAGGCCGGGCGCTATCTGCCGGAATACCGTGCGCTGCGCTCGAGCAAGGGCGGATTTCTCGAACTTGTGAATGATTCGGCTGCTGCTGCAGACGTGACGCTTCAGCCCATTCGCAGGTTCGGCCTGGACGGAGCAATCCTGTTTTCGGACATTCTGGTCGTTCCGCATGCAATGGGCCAGGATCTCTGGTTCGAGGAAGGCGAAGGGCCAAGGCTTGCACCCCGGCTTGCCGACCATCCGCTGCACGGTCTGGAGGCTGCACCCCATCGGCTGGAGCCCATTTACGAAACGGTGCGAAGGGTTCGCCGGGGCCTTGACCCACATGTGACCTTTCTTGGATTCGCTGGCAGCCCCTGGACCGTCGCGACCTATATGATCGCTGGTCAGGGGAGCCGCGAACAGGCTGAAACACGCCGGTACGCCTATCGTGATCCGGGAGCGTTTCAGGCGCTGATTGATGGCATCATTGCGGTGACCGTTGACTATCTTTCAGGGCAGATCGAGTCCGGAGTTGATGCAGTGCAACTGTTTGACAGCTGGGCGGGAAGCCTGAGCCCTGCCCAGTTCGAGCAATGGGTCATTGCCCCCAATGCGGCGATTGTGTCGCTGTTGAAGGCGCGCCATCCGAACACGCCGATTATCGGTTTTCCAAAAGGTGCAGGAGGTAAACTCTCAGCCTATGCGCGCGAAACGGGTGTCGATGCCCTGGGCCTCGATGAGACGGTCGATGCGGGCTGGGCACATGCCTGCCTGCCAGAGTCCCTTCCGGTTCAGGGCAATCTTGACCCTCTTGCGCTTGTGACAGGGGGCGAGGCTTTGGACCGTGCCGTTGAAAAGCTGTTGCACGTCTTTGAGGACCGCCCGCACATTTTCAACCTTGGCCACGGCATCCTGCCGGATACGCCAATTGAGCATGTCGAAACCCTGCTGAAAAAGGTGCGCAGATGATCGGATTTTTGGGACATGCCTATCCATGGGTCAAATCGGCGCACATCATCTTTGTGATTTTCTGGATGGCGGGCCTGTTCATGCTGCCGCGTTTCCTGGCCTATCACCAGGAAGCTGATCCATCATCCCCGGAAAACCAGGTCTGGGCAGACCGAGAACGTCGCCTGATCCGGATCATCCTCAACCCGTCAATGATCATGGCCTGGGTGTTTGGCCTGCTTCTCGTGGCAGATACGGGCGCATTCGGGCAGGGGTGGTTTCACCTTAAATTCCTCTTTGTCCTTGGGCTTTCAGGGTATCATGGCTGGATGGCTGGCTACAGCCGCAAGCTCGCCGGCGGCACACGGACCCTGACGAGCAAGACCTTGCGCATGTTGAACGAAATTCCCGGGATTGCAGCCGCAATCATTGTGGTGATGGTCATCGTGAGGCCCTTCTGAACTCTGCCGGTTTGATCCGGTTCGGATCGAAGGGTCGGGCCAGTCAATCTTGACTTCGCACTGTGGCTGACCTAGGTCGCAACCATCCGCTGGGCCGTTCGCGCCATTTAGCAGCTTATTTCAAGTCCTGATTTCGCTGTTCGCGGTTCTCCCCTCAATATTCCACATGGAATCAAAAACATGCATCTCAAAGAACTCAAGAAGAAGACACCGGCAGAACTCGTTGAAATGGCGGAAGAGCTGGGTGTTGAAGGCGCATCCACGCTTCGCAAGCAGGATCTGTTGTTCGCAATCCTGAAGGTCGAAGCTGAAAATGGCACCCAGATCATGGGCATGGGGACCATCGAAGTCCTCCAGGACGGCTTTGGCTTCTTGCGCTCCCCCGAAGCGAATTATCTGGCCGGGCCGGATGACATCTATGTCTCGCCCAATCAGGTCAGAAAGCACGGCCTGCGCACCGGCGACACGGTTGAAGGCGAAATTCGTGGACCCAAGGATGGGGAACGCTATTTTGCCCTGAACAGGGTTACGGCAATCAACTTCGACGATCCTGATGTTGTCCGGCATCGTGTCAACTTTGACAATCTGACGCCTCTTTACCCGGATGAAAAGCTGCGGCTTGATACGCTTGATCCGACTGTCAAGGACAAGTCGGCCCGCGTCATCGATATCATCTCGCCACAGGGCAAGGGCCAGCGTGCCCTGATCGTTGCGCCGCCGCGGACCGGCAAGACCGTCTTGCTGCAGAATATTGCCAAGGCGATCACCGACAATCACCCCGAAGTCTTCCTGATCGTGCTGCTCGTCGACGAGCGGCCCGAGGAAGTGACCGACATGCAACGCTCCGTAAAGGGTGAGGTGGTTTCCTCGACTTTTGACGAGCCGGCACAGC
>CAYSCC010000164.1:0-4745 GCA_964429375.1 uncultured Chakrabartia sp. | reverse complement strand
GCGCCCGGGGCGAGAGCACTGCCTTGCCGGTGTCGAAATAGACGTTGGTCGTGCACTTGACGTTATACTTGTCAATGTCTGCCATGCGACCACGCAGCGCTTCGGTTGCGGCCGTCTGTTCCTCGAACTGCTGCGCAGTGCCATTGCGGATCATGCGCGCGGTCTTGAGGTCGTTGTTCCGGAAGGTAATCTGGCCGGCAATCAGCCCGTTTGGCCCTTGCAAGGTCTTCACGGTTACGGGAAGGCCGTTCAGCAACTCGCCCGCCGTCAGTTTGCCACGGCTGCCACCAAGGAAACCGCCACCGGAACTGATCCGTGTTCCGTCCGTCACCATGATGACAGTACTCGTGCCGTCAGCCGCGGTGACCTTGATCTTTTCATCATTCCGTGCGGAGATGATACCCTTGATTTCCGGTCCCGCGGGCAAAGGCGCGCCGGTAACGGTGATCCCGGGCTGAGTTGCGTCCGTCTGCTGTGCGTGCAGACCTCCTGCTGCCGGTGCGGCAAGCAGAAAGAGCAGAGCGTAACGTTTTGACATTGAGTGCATTGAGCTAACCCCTCTAGCTGAAACTTCGCCTTTCGCCTGTTCGTGTTAACCTTTCTGATCAATGAACAATTGAGGCCACGCGGATGCAAGTGCCGTTGATTGGAGCACATCGTGCGATGAACCGATGCCGGCACTTGTCAGAAGTGCCGTCTTGTTGCGTAGCCTTGTGCTCGCCCGGATGCCGTTACGGCACCAAGGCAGGACGCCCCGCAAAGTGTCTATAAAAGTCCCAAAGTCCGCATGGAGCTGTGCCCATTGGCGCCGATGACGATGTGATCATGCACGGTTATGCCCAGCTTTTTTCCTGCATCGGCGATGTCGCGTGTCAGGGCTATGTCGGCGCGGCTCGGCGCGGGATCGCCACTTGGATGATTGTGGACGAGGATGATTGCCGCAGAGCCCAGATCAATTGCGCGCCGGATGACCTCTCTGGGATGGATCGCTGCCTGGTCGATGGACCCTTCCGCCATGGCCTCGTCACGGATCAGCATGTTGCGGCTGTTGAGATGCAGGACCCGGACACGTTCGGTTGTTTTGTGCGCCATGTCTGCCCGCAGATAGTCCAGCAGGGCCTGCCAGCTTGCCAGCACGGGCCTGTCCATGACCCGCTGCCGCAAAAGCCTGAGAGAGGCGGCCTGAACGATCTTGAGCGCAGCCACAGCGCCTTCGCCCATGCCCTTGACCCGTGCAAGCGCCTCGGCATCTGCCGTCAGCAGCCCGGCAAACCCTCCAAATTCGTTGAGAAGGTCCTTCGCCAGCGGCTTCGTGTCGATCCGGGGAATCGCGAGCGCAAGGACATATTCGATCAGTTCATGGTCCAGCAGCGCATCACTCCCGCCTTCGATCAGGCGTTTCCTGAGCCGCGCGCGATGCCCTTTTCCCGCTGGGTTTGGATCAGCCATTGTCCAGGAGGGCGCGGGGCAGCTTGAAGACCATGGATTCGGTCGCGGTCGTCACTTCTTCCTCGGTAATTGCAAAACGCGTCGCCAGCTTTGCGACAACCTCTCGCACGAGGATTTCGGGAGCAGAGGCTCCCGCCGTGATTCCCACCACCTTCGGACTGCCCAGCCAGTCGAAATCGATCTCGTCTGCGCGGCCGATGAGGCGCGCAGGCACATTGGCGCGTTCAGCCACCTCGGCCAGCCGCAGCGAATTTGAGGAATTGGGCGAACCAATGACGAAGACGGCCTCGGCCCGTTCCGTGATGGCCTTGACCGCTGCCTGCCGGTTTGACGTGGCATAGCAGATGTCCTCGCCCCGTGGCGCAAGGATGAGCGGAAACCGCGCGCGCAACGCGGCAACGATTTCGGCCGTGTCATCGACCGACAGAGTAGTCTGGGTCAGAAACGCGAGCGGCGCTGAATCGTCCAGAGGAAGATTCGACACATCTTCAACCGTTTCAACCAGTGTCATGGCTCCGGCAGGCACCTGGCCGAATGTTCCTATGACTTCCGGATGCCCGGCATGGCCAACGAAGATGATATGCCGCCCTGCCTCGACCAGCCGTTCCGCCTGGCGATGGACCTTGGAGACAAGCGGGCAGGTGGCGTCGAGCCAGGTCAGGCCCCGCGCTTCCGCCTTTGCCGGCACGGACTTGGGCACACCATGTGCAGAAAATACCACCGGTGCCCCGTCCGGCACATCATCCAGCGTCTCGACGAAAATGGCGCCTTTGGCCTTCAGTTCGTCAACCACATAGCGGTTGTGCACGATTTCGTGTCGCACGTAGACAGGAGGGCCATATTTTTCGAGTGTGCGGTCCACGATCAGGATAGCTCGATCAACACCAGCGCAGAAGCCGCGCGGAGCTGCGATCAAAAGGCGAAGGGAAGGCTTTTCCGTCATAATATGCGCACGTCCCTACGCGATTGCTTGCAGGCGCGAAAGCCGCTTCCTATACCGCGCGGCAACCTTCCCTGTTCAAGGATGATGCCTGTGCCGTTTCGCTCTCCGATTTTTGTTGCCGCCACGTGTGGCCTCTTGCTCGCAGGGTGCGCGCGCCAGGGCGATTTTGATTCGTCTGGCGGTATCATCATCAAGAGAAATGCCTGTCCGGCCGTGGCAGTGCCGTCCCACACGGCGGACATCACCCTGTTCGATCCGCCTGCCAGCCTTGATTCGCGGTCCATTGATGTCGTGGCGACTTTGACGAACGTGCGCTCAAGTTGCACGGATTCGGGCGAGGACGTGGTCGTCTCGGCAACCTTTGACGTGCAGGCAAGGCGCGCCAGTGCCAATGGTGCGCGTGACGTCGTGATCCCGTATTTTGCAACAGTTGTGCAGGGTGGACGTGCCATCGTGTCAAAACGCGTGAGCCGAGTGTCGCTCCATTTCAACGATGGTGACCTTCGGGCCGAAACGCGCGGAAGCGCAAGCGCGAACGTCAATCGCGCAGCCGTCACCTTGCCGGCGGATATTCAGGAACGTATTACGCGCAAGCGCAAGGCCGGCGATGCTGATGCCGCGATTGATCCAATGGCTGATCCCCAGGTGCGTGAAGCGGTTTCACGTGCCAGCTTCGAATTGTTGGTCGGCTTCCAGCTGACGCAGGCGCAATTGCGTTACAACGCAACCCGTTGAAGCAGACCCGATAGCCGCGCCATCGCTGCCATAGGCAATGAGCGATTGACAGTAGCTGCGGCTGCAGTCATTGGCGGTCCTGTCGCTGGCATAGCGGGAGAGTATCGGGGAAACCCGATCGCCGAAGGAGCAACCGCCCCGGAATCTCTCAGGCAAAAGGACCGCTGTAGTCTTTGCGACACTCTGGAAAGCGAGGCCGGTTTCCGGTTTCCACCGAAGGGGTAATCCCGGGCGTACCCCGGGGCAAAGCTCTCAGGTTCCGTGACAGAGGGGGCACCTTGACCTTGTATCCGTAAGGTCTGGGTGTGACTTTTGCATGGAGCGAGTGATGAGCGAAGACGGCGTGGAAATCCTCGAACTGCCGCTCGGCGACTGGCATCGCAAGCACCGTGCACGCATGGTTCCATTCGCGGGCTATGCAATGCCAATCCAGTATCAGGGCATCATGGCCGAACATGCATGGACGCGCGAAAGCGCGGGCCTGTTCGATGTGTCGCACATGGGGCAACTGATGGTTTCGGGTGACGCGGCCGACGCTGCGCTTGAGGCGCTGGTCCCTGGCGATATTGCTGCATTGGCCACAGGCCGCATGCGCTACACCCTGCTCCTCAACGAAGAGGGTGGCATCCTGGATGACCTGATGGTCACTCGCACACCCATGGGGATTTACCTTGTCGTCAACGGGGCCGTGAAATGGGAAGACATCGGGCATTTGCGTGAATTCCTGCCTGATGAGATCGGGCTCAATCATATGGAGGACCGCGCGCTGCTGGCTCTTCAGGGGCCCAAGGCCGTTGCGGCCCTTTCCCGGCTGGTTCCGGGTGTCGACTCATTGTATTTCATGGAGGCCGACAGTTTTTTGTGGGGTCATGAGCCACTCTGGATCAGCCGGTCCGGCTATACGGGAGAAGATGGCTTCGAAATCTCCGTTCCCGCTGACGGAGTGGAAGCGCTGGCTGATGCATTGATCGCACAGCCGGAAGTCAGGCCTGTTGGCCTTGGTGCGCGCGATTCGCTTCGGCTGGAGGCTGGCCTGCCGCTTTACGGCCATGACCTTGATGAAACGACGGACCCGATTTCGGCAGATCTTGCGTTTGCCATTTCAAAGCGCCGACGGATGGATGGGGGCTTCCCGGGAAGTGCCAGGATCCTCAAGACCCTTGCGAACGGTGTGGCCAGAAAGCGCGTGGGCATGACTGTCGAGGGGCGCCAGCCGGTGCGCGAAGGCGCCCCTGTCTTTTCCGGATCGCAGCAGGTCGGAAACATCACGTCCGGCGGCTTCGGACCCAGCGTACAGGCGCCCATTGCCATGGGCTATGTCGCTTCGGCCCATGCGACGCCCGGTGCCGTTCTGGAAGCCGAAGTGCGTGGCAAGCGCATTGGCCTGACCGTAACGAAATTGCCCTTCATTCCCCACAGCTATGTCCGCAGAGGAGCTGCACAATGACCCGCTTTTACACAGAAGAACATGAATGGATTGACGTGGACGGATCATCTGCCACCGTTGGCATTACCGATTATGCGCAGGGCCAGCTGGGCGACATTGTGTTTGTCGAGGTACCGGCAGCCGGGACGAAGGTGATCAAGGGTGGCGATGCCGCTGTCGTCGAATCGGTCA
>CAYSCC010000163.1:0-4748 GCA_964429375.1 uncultured Chakrabartia sp. | reverse complement strand
GGGCTGGCCGACCGCCTGATCGTCGGAGAGCCCCATGCGACGCCTGCGCCGTATATGGGGCCCGTCATCGACAATGACGCGGCTGATCATTTGCAAGAGAGTTTCCTGGACCTGATGATGAAGGGCGGGCAGCCGATCAAGCAGCTTGACCGGCTTTTCCCTGACAAGCCGTTTCTTTCGCCTGCGATCATCGACACAACCAGAGTAGCCGAGCGACCCGATGCGGAACTGTTCGGCCCGATCCTTCAAGTGATCCGCGTTGCGGATTTCGATGAGGCGCTCGTCGAGGCCAATAATACCCGCTTTGGCCTGTCGGCGTCTCTCATCGGCGGCGCGCCCGAGCTTTATGACCGATTCTGGGCGAATGTCCGCGCCGGGATCGTCAACTGGAACCGGCCGACAAACGGGGCCCCATCCAATGCGCCGTTCGGTGGCGTCGGACTGTCTGGCAACCACCGTCCGAGTGCCTATTACGCAGCAGATTATTGTGCCTATCCCGTGGTTTCGACGGAAGAGGATCAGGCGCGCGCGGTTATCGGCGTTGGACTGAGGGACGCAGCGCAAAGCTGAACTAGCGGGCCTGCAACAAAGTCTGGTTTGTCTGATCGGGCTTATCATCCCATTTTCGGGGGATGAAACACTCTACTCCCTATCCCGCGGGCAAAGTGCTCCTTGTCGGGGCCGGGCCCGGCGATCCTGATCTTTTGACGATCAAGGCCGCCGCCGCTTTGGCGCGTGCCGACCTTGTCGTTCACGATGGATTGGTTGATCAGGCCATACTTGCGCTCGCAAACCCCAAGTCGGAGATGCTGTCTGTCGCAAAGCAGCGGAGCCATCATTCGGTTCCGCAGCAACGGATCAACCAGATACTGGTCGAGGCTGCTCAGACCGGGAAGACGGTGGTTCTTCTCAAATGCGGCTACCCGTTCATTTTCGGCCGCGGCGGGGAAGAAGTCGAAGCCTGTCGTGCCGAAGGTGTCGCGGTGGAGGTCATACCCGGCATTTCCGCCGCGGTTGGCTGCGCGGCAGAGGCGGCACTTCCCCTGACACATCGGGATGCATCGAGTGTGGTCAGTTTTGTCGCTGGCCAATGCAAGGGGCTGAGCGACCAGAACTGGTCTGGGCTTGCAGGCAAGGGGCGGACGCTTGTGATCTACATGGGCGTCGCGACCGCTGAGGATATCGCGGAAAAGCTGATCGCAGACGGCGTATCGCCTGCCATGCCGGTGGCCGTGCTTGAACGCGGAACGCGAGCCGGCGCAAGAGCCCTGCGCTCCCTGCTGGCTGATCTGGGGGGGCTGATGAAACGGGAAGGCGTGAAGAGCCCTGCCATCATTGTCGTTGGGGAGGTCGTGACGCGCTCGGACGCAGAAGACCGGCTCTGGACGTTGGCCCAAGCGGTGGAGGCATCGGCATGAAGATCCTGACGGGCAATGACCTGGCCAGTGGAGCCGTCACCTGGTGGGCCGGCAGCTGGTGGTCGATTCATGTGGAAGATGCCGTGGACGTGGGCGAGGGCGGCGAAGCCATTCTTGCCCGGGAGGAAGGCGCCCGGCGCGTCAATGCGCCCTATATCATTGAAGCCGTGGCGACGCCGGACGGGCCCCGCCCTGCCCATATCAAGGACCGCATTCGCGCACTGGGACCAACCGTTCGCGTCGACCTGACCTTGAAACCGGCAGACCCTGATATCGGCCAGTGGGTGATCTGAAATGTACAAGTACGATACATATGACCAAGCGATCGTGGACGCACGGGTTGAGGAATTCCGCGATCAGGTGAAGCGCCGCATTTCTGGCGAAATGAACGAGGACCAGTTCAAGCCCCTGCGCTTGATGAATGGGCTCTACCTCCAATTGCATGCCTATATGCTGCGGGTGGCCATTCCCTATGGCACGCTCGACAGCCGCCAGATGCGCATGCTGGCCCATATCGCGCGGAAGTATGATCGCGATTACGGCCATTTCACCACCCGCCAGAATATCCAGTATAACTGGATCAAGCTTGAAGAAGCGCCCGACCTGCTGGCGGAACTTGCCTCAGTTGAAATGCACGCAATCCAGACAAGCGGGAATTGCATCCGCAATATTTCGTCCGACCAGTACGCCGGGGCAGCGGCCGATGAAGTGACTGATCCCCGACCCTGGGCCGAGTTGTTGCGGCAGTGGAGCACATTCCATCCCGAGTTCAGCTACCTGCCACGCAAGTTCAAGATTGCAGTGATTGCCAGCCCTGAAGATCGGGCCGCGATGCGCCTGCACGATATCGGTATCGAATTGGTCAAACAGGGTGGTGTTCTGGGGGCCCGCGTCTTTGTGGGCGGCGGCATGGGCCGCACCCCAATGATCGCCCCGGAAATCAAGGAATTCGTGACCGCGGACGATCTGCTGAGTTATGTTGAGGCCTGCCTGCGCGTCTACAACCGTTATGGGCGTCGCGACAACATCTACAAGGCCCGGATCAAGATCCTTGTCCATGAACTGGGGGCGGCAGAATATGCCCGCCAGGTGGAGGAGGAATTTGCGCATGTAAAGACGCTGGGCCTTGATCCGCCAGCGGCTGAACTCGAGCGGATCACGGCGTTTTTTGCGGCACCGAACTTCGAGGCTGGCCTCCCGGATTCCGTGGATGTGTCCGATCCGGATTTTGCGGTCTGGCTGGACCAGAATGTGAAGCCGCACAAACAGCCGGGATATGCGATCGTCAACATCAGCCTGAAGCCTGTCGACGGCATTCCTGGTGACGCGTCTTCGGATCAGATAGATGTGATGGCCGATCTAGCGGAGCGGTTCAGCTTTGACGAGTTGCGTGTCACGCATGCGCAGAACATCGTTCTACCGCACGTGGCCAAGAAAGACCTTCATGCAATCTGGCAGGCTCTGGACGATGCCGGGCTCGCATCGCCCAACCTTGACCTGATCAGCGATATCATTGCCTGCCCCGGGCTTGACTATTGCAGCCTTGCAAATGCCCGGTCGATCCCGATTGCACAGAAAATTGCCAAGCGTTTCGCCAGCCTCGATCGCCAACGCGATCTTGGCGAACTCAAGCTCAAGATTTCGGGGTGCATCAATGCCTGCGGGCACCACCATGCAGGTCATATCGGCATTCTGGGCGTCGACCGGAAAGGCACCGAGAATTACCAGCTGCTTCTGGGTGGATCCGGCGCTGAGGACGTTTCCCTCGGAAAGATCACGGGCCCCGGCTTCGATGAGGACGGGATTGTCGATGCAGTTGAGCGAGTGACCGACCGCTATCTTGCCCTGCGTGAAGGCAAGGAGCGGTTTCTCGACACGTATCGCCGGGTCGGCTTCGAACCCTTCAAGGAGGCAATCTATGGCTGAGCCAGGGCAGACAGTGTCTTCAGCAAACCGCTGGCCACGCTTTCGCGATGACGAGCCGCTCGAGCAGCCTGCCGTCACGCTGGATGCGTTTCTGGACCAGACCAATGCGACTGCGGTCCGGCTCGAACCGGACGAGGACGCGCGGCTTCTGCTTCCGCACCTCGACAGGCTTGCGCTGGTTGAAGTTGCCTTCCCCAAATTCAGGGACGGACGAGGCTATTCGGCGGGCCGCATCCTCAGAGAAGCAGGATATGCCGGGGAACTCCGCGCGCAAGGTGATGTCCTTGTCGATCAGATCCCTTTCATGCGGCGCTGCGGCTTTGACAGTTTTGCGCCGGAAACGCCCGTCAATGAAGATGTCGTGACAGCAAGTCTCGCGCGGTATGACAATGTCTATCAGGCCGCCGCGGACAACGCCGTGCCCGTCTGGAAGCTTCGCCATGGGCAATAGCGCAACCCGCCTGATCGACCGAATTGATACGTCGCCGCGCTATGACGAGACGCATGCGATCCGCCTCAACAATCTTTTCCGCGGCCGCGACACCGTAGAAATGCTGACGCTGCTGCTTCGCGAGAACATGCTGGGCGAAGCGGCGATTGTTTCGTCCTTCGGGGCGGAATCGGCTGTTCTGCTCCATCTCATCGGGACGATTTCCCCCGATATTCCGGTGCTGTTTCTGGAAACCGGCAAGCATTTCCCGGAAACCATCGCTTACAAGGATGTCCTTGTTGAAAAAATCGGCCTCACCAATGTGAAGGTGATTACGCCTGACCCTCAAATGCTGGCTGAGCGGGATGAAACCGGGTTGCGATGGTCCTATGATCCGGACGGTTGCTGCGAGATTCGGAAGGTCCTGCCCCTGAAAGCCGCACTCGCACCCTATGATGCGCAATTCACGGGACGAAAAGCATTCCAGTCAGCCACGCGAGCCGCACTTCCGCGATTTGAAGTGGAAAATGGCCGCCTCAAGGTCAATCCGCTTGCCGACTGGGACAAGGCCAGGATCGACGCCTATTTCAAGGAACATGACTTACCCCCGCATCCGCTGGTCGCTCAGGGTTATCCTTCGATTGGTTGCGCACCCTGCACCAGCAGGGTCAAGCCGGGTGAAGATCCGCGCGCCGGCCGCTGGCGTGGCTGGGACAAGGTTGAATGCGGAATTCATACGCCCGTCACGGATCCGGACGATCCGGCAAACCTGCCTGCATTTTGACCTTCCTTTCGACCGCGCGCCTTGCGAAGGTACGCGGCGAAAGGACTTTGCATGATTGAAACAGCCGTCATTACTGGCGCAGCCTCGGGAATCGGGCTTGGCCTGGCGCAGGCCCTGGTGGCCCAAGGGGCACGCGTCGTCCTTGCGGACATCGAGATCGATCGCGCACGCACCGCCGCACATGAGCTTG
>CAYSCC010000162.1:0-4756 GCA_964429375.1 uncultured Chakrabartia sp. | reverse complement strand
ATCTTCGTGCAGGGTTTGCAGCGCCTCACGCAGGCTGCCTGCATCCGTAAACAGCAGCCCAGCCTGGCTTTCCTCGATAATCTGGCGATAGGGTCCCAGATCCCGGGCAATGACCGGCGTTGATTCCCGAAAGGCTTCCAGCGCAACCATCGGGAAAACCTCATAGCATTGCGACGGTGCGACCAGGGCTATGGCATGTCCATAAAGCCCCCCCAGGTCATCCGGCCTCACATTGCCGAGGAATCGCACGGTCTCTCGACCGCTTGCCAGCGTGCGTAGTTCAGGCTCGAAGTCGCCCGTACCTGCGATCAGCAGGTCAGCCGGACTGGTGTTGTCGAAACAGGGGATTACGTCCTGAAGACCCTTGAACTTTTCAAGGCGGCCGACGAACAGGAAGTAGGGGCGTTCCTGGATGGGCGGAGCACCGGATTTCCGAGCATTGGCCGCACTGTCGGGCATATAGGATGCCATGGGCACCATCTCGCGCTTGAGTCCAAAGGCCCGGTGATTGTTCGCCACTGACTGGCTGAGTCCAATCAGCGCATCCACATGGGCAAGGCTGTCTTCAAGCAGGGAAGTCTTTCGCCAAAGCTGTGGCGGCCGCCTGAAGGCAAGGGAGCAGCGAAAGCATGCGCGACCGTCGCACAATTCGCGGTTGTGACGCCACAGGATATGGTTGGGACAGACCAGCCAGTGTTCATGGGCGGTGTAAAGTTTGACGGCCTGGCCAAGGGACAGCACGCCGGGACCACCAACCAGCGAAACATTGTGGTAGTGAATGACGTCAAAGCCCCTGGCAAGAATGTCCCGGATCGCCTGCTGCTGGATGATCGGCCTTCCAGTCTGCTGGGTCAGCAATGTGGACCCCAGCGGCCAGCGGCTCTGCAGCCTGTGCACAGTCACGCCGGGTGGCTCAGGTTCCGGATCGGGCAGCTGCACATTGCGGCCGAGGCCCTTGCCTACGCTCCAGGCGTCGGCATCATAGATGACCTCTACCTCGCAGCCGCGCCGGGCAAGCGAATGGACAAAACTCTGCACATAACGGCCGTCACCGCCAAAATTGCACGGGGGATAAAAGGTCGTGACGATGGCCACGCGCAAGGGAGCGGGTGTGGGTGTGGCCGTTGCGATCATCTCAAAACTCCACCTGCCCCGCTCCTTCAGGCCGCCATGTCCCGCTGCACCGGGGTCACGCTCATGAAGCCGGTATCCCGATGCGCTTAAAATGCCATTAAGCCTGCGATGGTGCCGGCCCGCAATCCCTATCTAGAGCGGTAGAGCTTGACTGTCCCGCCGCCCAGTGTTCCGTCCATTTCCCTGACCAGTTGGTAGTGCGCCCGAAGTCGTGCCATTGCAGTTTCCTGTTCCGGGCGGACGTGATCATCGAACGCGGTAATGACCCAGACATGCCTCGCGTGTGCCTCAAGCGCGATCAGGTCCGCCTCGTTGCCGACAACCGGCCACTTTGGCGCGAAATAGCTTTTGACTGGCTCGGCGGCCAAGCCCATTGACGTGGCCACGTCCCCCGGTTCGCGCCGGGCTTCAATCAGCGCAACAGCGCCCTCGAAATCCTGCTTGGGGTGTTCATAGTTGCGCGCCAGCAGAAAAAGCGATGCGGCCAGGGATGCGATGACGCCGGTCGCAAAAAGGGGGCGTTCGATGCGGGGCTGTCTGAGCCACGCAGCCACCCAACCACACAGGGCATGGCCACCTGTGCACAGGCACAAAAAGACAAAGCCGATGTCGACAAAGAAGTAGCGCGGCCAGATCCTGAAATTCAGTGCCATGAGCAGGCCAAGCGCGAGCGGGATCGACAGGACATAGACAGCGACAAGCAGCGGTGCGCGCCGCCACAGCGCGGCCACGCCCAAGAACATGACGACCAGCGCACCCGCCAGAGCAAAGGGCGCAAGGGCTCCAAAGGCAGAAAGGCTGTCCACGACTTCCTGCGCCATACGTGCAGGGCTCACCCATTCCGCCATGGCCGAGGTTGTCTTGCTTTTCGAAACCCTGTTCATGGCGGCGATGACCTGCGTAAAAAGCGGCGCATGAAGCAGCGCTGTCAGCGCACCTCCCAGAACAAACCCATATGCTGACCGGATATCCGCAAGCCCGGGATAAGGTCTCAGGCCCGCAGTCGATCGCGCCAGCCAGGCCACACCATAGACCAGTGCATGCGAAGCGAAGAAGAAGCCCGCAGAAAGGTGCGTGTACATGCCGGCAGCAACGCAGGCGCCATAGGCCGTCCAGACCCGCCAGGACGGCCGTTTCAACCCTTCGACCATCAGGAGCGTAGCAAGGCTCGTCCAGAACAGGATCCCGGTATAACCCCGCGCATTCTGGGAGAACCAGACATGGTGGTAGGACACAGCCAGCAACAGCAAGGCAAACAATGTGGGCAGACGTCCGGCCGTGTTCCGCCCCATCACCCAGAGCACGACCAGGCTGGCAAGGCCGAGCAGCATGGCAGGAAGCCTGAGCACCCATGCGCTTTCGCCCAACAGGCCGACGGCTCCCTTTGCCTGCAGGCTATAGAACATATGGTTGTTGAGCGATGAGAAGTCCATCAGCAACTGGGCCAGTGGGGCCCGTACAAAATGAGTCAGCGTAAAGACTTCGTCGTACCAGAGACCCGCATCAAGACCGCGAATCCGTGCCGCAGCAGCCAGGACCAGGATGGCTGCCAGAGCCAGTCCTTCCCGGCGTTCCACCTTCATGCGCTGGCCTTCCTGATCCGTGCCGCAACGATCACCTCGAAGTCAGGGTCGACATAGTCAAGTTCCCCGGGCTCGAGTTCTTCGAGCGCAAGGCCTTGCAGATAGGCCGTGGCGGACAGCACGTTTCCATAGCTTGTCACCTGTGCCTCGCTTCCGGGAAACAGATCTGCGGCGAGCCGCTCGACCGCCGGGGCAGTCAGCCGCCAATATTCGCCCCAGTCATCTCGGCCAAGGCGACGCCCGATCTTCGAAATGCCGGATGTGGTCAAAAGCAAGACGCCCCCCGGCTTCAGGATGCGGTGCAGGGTCCGCAGCGCGGCGTTCATGTCCCAGATCATCTGCAGCGTCTGCGTGAAGATGATGCAATCGAAACTGTCGGATTCGATGTGCGGGGCATCCGTCAGGTCCGCAACGATCGTCGCCAGTGGATTTCCCTCGACATAGTGGAGGACTTCCGGCTGGGTCACGCGGCCCTGCCCGTACTTCTCGATATAGAAAGGATCGCCGAGCTCGAGGGTTCGTCCCTGGATATCCGCTGCATGGGCCTCGAGAAACGCCTCGATGTAGTAACGGTCAATCGGACGGCCCCGTTCCATGCCGAAACTGGCGCTGATGGGGGTCACGCGACGAAGATCTCCGAAGGAGACACTGCCACGCGGCGGCCATTGCAGGCGATACTTGCGTCGCATGCTGCCAATCCAGGCTCGGACGCGCGGGCTGAGGAAATAACGCCATCCACGATCAGCCATTCCAGCCTCCTGCCATTGCCCGAACCGCCCGAAGACCTTGCCGCACCCTGAAATAGCCGCGATGCCCGCCGAGGAACCTGCTCCAGGTTCGGCGATCACGGAAATAGTGCATTTCGATCCGGGGCAGATCCACAGGATCATCCGCGCGCCCGGCAACAGCGAAACGAGTCCCGAACGCCACGCGATAATGCTTCCGGATCACTTCGAGGACAGCGGGCGAGACGCGACCATAGGGCGCTGCGAACCCGTCAACCGGCCTACCAATCCGTTCGGCCAGATCCGCAGCACTGCCAGCAACTTCGTCTTCACAGGCAGCCGGATCGAGCTGCGTCAGATCGGCATGGGTCCTGCTGTGGCCGCCAAATTCCATGCCCTCATCGGCCAGCCTGCGGACCGTATCCCAGTCCATCAGGGGTCGGGCAGGGGTGTTGGCACCCTGCCAGGCTTCCGGCGACCCCAGCCGGCGGGTCGGAACGAACACCAGCGCCGAAAACCCGTTCTGTCGGAGAGCAGGCACCGCAGCACTGGCAAAATCGGCAAATGCATCATCGAACGTGATAAGGACCCGCCGGCTGCTGTCGTTGGTATCCTGCCCTCCATGCCAGGCCATGAACTCCGCAAGCGTCTGGCTGCGATAGCCGGCATCAGCCAGTGCACCCATCTGCATGGCAAAGGCCGATGGCGGGATGCTGGTCGGCCCCCCGGCATCGGAAATGGAATGATAGGTCAGGACCAGCATGCCGCGCCCTCAATCCTCGACCACATGCGTTTCGAAGATGCGCCGATAGTCATGCCATTTGGCAAGGTCGAAGGTTCCGTCCGCGTTCAGGCAGTCCACCGCGCCGTGCGCCGTGGCGAGCGCATGGTGCGTATTATCATGTGCGAACAGGCCCTGCCGGCCAAATGTCAACAGCCCGTCAATGCTTTCAACCCAGCGGTCCATGATCGCAAGATCGCTTTCGAAATTGCGGTCATAGACCGGGTAGGCAAAGCCGAGCCGGTGCGTCACGGTGCGACGGACCTTTGACGTGACGGGAAGCCCGACGCCTGCCAGCCATTCGCACAGCTTGCTGCCGAGTTCATCGTCGGAGAGAGACCACAAGGGCTCATGCGGGTCGCAGGGAAGTTCCGCGCACAGGACGGTGACCCCCTGAGGCTCGGTACTGGCCGAATAATTCTTGGGTTCAGACAGGCGCGAGATCGGGACGGCATATTCCGGGAAATAATGCGCATCATATTCGGTGAACTGCTGCTGTTCGAGGACGAGGTAGATCAGGATCATGCCCCGAT
>CAYSCC010000161.1:0-4760 GCA_964429375.1 uncultured Chakrabartia sp. | reverse complement strand
CGATCGACTGGCCGTTCTGTCGGCGAAAGGCCTCGGCGCCAAAGCTTCTCCAGCCGAGCGACACATATCCGTCCAGGCTGGCTGCGCCAAAGCTTGTCCCGGCGGATAGGGTAATCAGATCGGTCTTCGCCGGCACATTCGTGATGAGCCCCCGTCCGCTGCGTGACTGGATGTGGGTCGCCGAAAGACGGACATAGCCATCCCCCACATCCCGTGAGAGGCTGACCCCGATGAATGGCTGATCGCCTCTGTTGTCGAGGGCGGCTGTGCCGCCCGTTATGGCAGCGGACCAAAGGGTATCGTCCCCTGCTGAGCCTGCGCGCGCCGGCTGCGTGCAGGCCAGGCTGATCAATATGGCCGCGACGGCAAATTTCATGGCAATCCCCAATTCGAGCGTTTGACCGCGGTTTAACGGCCGAGCTGAAAATTTCCTTCGCCGGGCCCGAAGGATTTAATGGTTTCGTGCGTTTTAATCGGTAGTTCGAGACCGTGACTGATGTGCTGATGAGCCTTGTGACGCCGCAAGCCGCGGATGATGACGTGCTGATGGCCCGCGTCGCTGCGCGCGATGCGGAGGCTTTTCGCGCGCTGATTGATGCGCATGCGGGCAAGGCTCACCGGATTGGCTGGCGGATGCTTGGCGATGTAGTCGAGGCCGAAGATGTGGCGCAGGAAGCAATGCTGAAATTGTGGGAACAGGCGGATAGATGGCAGGCGGGCGGCGCAGGCGTTGGCGCCTGGCTGAACCGCGTGGCCACGAACCTTTGCCTGGACAGGCTTCGTCGCAGGCGCTTTGCGAGCGACGAAGAGGTCCCCGAACGTGTCGATGAAGCGCCGCTGGCAGATGCGGCCATGGATGAGGAATGGATGCGCAATCGGGCGATGCTGGCCGTTCAGGCCCTTCCCGACCGCCAGCGTGCCGCGATCGTCCTGACATATTATGAAGACTGTTCCAATCTTGCCGCTGCCGAGATTCTCGACCTCAACATCAAGGCGTTTGAGTCTCTGCTGCTGCGGGCGCGCCAGGCACTGAAGGCGGGACTGGCAGATGTGCGCGTGGCGCGTCAGGGAGGTGTGGCGTGAGCGATCCGAAGCGCGATCCAGCTCTCAGGGAGTTGCTTGACGGGCTCACGGTTCCGGCCCTTTCGCCGGACTTCGCTGATCGCGTCGTTGCGGCAGCCACGCGTCAGGCAAAGCCCCTGCCGCCGCCTGTTCCCTCCCGGAACGGCCGCCGCGCGCGCTGGATCCGCGGGCATCGGGTGGTGATCGGTGTTGTTGCACTTGGCCTTATGAGTGCGGGGGCAGCGGCGACGGCCATTTTCGGGGATGTTGCCCAGACAATACCGGTCATTGGCCCATTGATCGCGCGGGTTGTCCCGGCCCGGGCCGAACTGGAAACCAGGCGTGCAGCAAAGGTCAGCCCCAAGGCTCCGGAAGGCGCAGCAGCTGTTGCAGAGGATATTCCGCCGCCAGCACCCGAGGCGATGTCCCTGCCAGAGTCTGCAACTCTTCGGCGAGAGATGCGCCGCGAGTTCGTTGCCCGGCGGATTGTTCAACGACTCGAGCAACGGGCCGAACGGCGCGAAGCTCTCGGCCTGCCCCCGCGTCCGGTCCGACCTGCCGAAGCCCGCGCTGTCTTGAGACGACTTCCGCCGGAGGAACGTGCTGCCCTTGTCGAGCGCGTGCGCCAGATCCGTCAGGAACGCCGTGCATCCGTTATGGAAGCGGCCGCGCCTGCCGGTCCGCCGCCGATGGCGGACGCCGCACCAGCCCCAATGACTCCGGACGCGACGCCCGCGCAAACGCCGCCGGCGGAGGGAGAGACAGCAACAGTGAAGGAGCAGACAGCTCCCGAAGCGACGCCCCAGAGAATCGAGCAGCTGCGCCGCTTGCGCGCGTTTCGCGAACTTCAGCAGCGTCGACGTGAAGCGCGTCGTCAAAGGCTTCAACAATAAGCGAAGGGTTTTCCAGCCTCGTGCGTTGAACTGGGGTGAGCGGGTCGGCTCCATCAACTGCTACTGGAGAATGACATGAAAAAGTTCCTTCTTGTACCAGCGCTTGTTGCGGTGCTGAGCGGCCCCTCGTTTGCCGAGCCTGTGACGAAGACCATCACGATTGATCGCCCCAATTTTGACGGGACGCGCACAACGGTGCGTGACAAGGACGCAGGCACCCTCTCGCGAGACACCCAGGTCACGCGGGCAAGTGATGGAGCAACGGCGTCGCGCAGCTATGACCGGACCCGAACAGAAGACGGTTTCACCGCCTCTGGGTCGGCAACGGGATTCGACGGCCGGACCCGCAGTTTTGAACGCACACACACACGGACGGACACCGGCTCCGTCGGCAGCGGGGAATACACAACCCGCAGCGGGGAGACCTACACTACGTCTTCGAGCAGAAGTCGGACCGACACCGGCTTTGTGGCCAACCAGAACATCAAGGACAGCACAGGAACAACAGTCTTCAATCGTGACGTCACGGCTTCGCGTGCCAACGGGCAGATTTCGCGTTCAGTCAACGTGACGCGGGCAGAAGGCTTCCACCCGCCACGTCGCCCCGAACGCCCGCAAGGGACGCGTCGGCACCGCGGCAACTAGCGCGTTTCGCCAAACCGGCCCGGTGAGCGACCCCGAACCGGGCTGGCACCATTGCCAGCCATTGGCAATGACCCTTCGGACGCATGGCCGCTACTGCGCGCCATGCGTCCGAACTTTGTCGGGAAGATCTGCCTTCTTGCATGGGTTTGCAGCAAGTCCGGAAACTCGGTGATGTGTCGAATATGTGTGGTGCGATTTTTGCCGATTGTTAACCATTTCAACGACATTCTCTAACCAGAAAAAGACGGAGGGACGGCGAAATGTTGACCAGGCTTTTGCTCGTTTTCATGATCTTTGCGTTCCAGGTGCCGGCGGCTGCGGAACAGGGTGGCCGGCGCGTTGCGCTGGTCATAGCCAATGGCAACTATGCCAATGCGACCCGGCTGGAAAATCCGCCAAATGATGCGCGCCTGATTGCAGAGTCGTTACGAAGGACAGGCTTTTCCGTTGTCGATGTGAGGGCGGACCAGAACCTTCTGGCCTTTCAGCAATCGTTGCGGGATTTTCGGGCAAAGGCTGACCGAGCGGATGTGGCCCTGATCTACTATGCAGGGCACGGCATCGAAGGTCAGGGCAAGAACTGGCTGATCCCGACAGATGCAAAGCTTGCCGCCGATCGTGATCTGGCCTTTGAGGCAATCGACCTTGATATTTTGATGCAGACCATTGGGGGCGCCAAGATGCGGGTCGCGATCCTTGATGCATGCCGGAACAACCCGTTTGGGCAGAACTGGCGAGGAGGGACGCGCGCGGTGTCCAGAGGTCTGGCCGGGATCGAGGTAGACGATGTCCTCGTCATTTTCGCCGCCGCACCGGGGCAGACCGCCGCTGACGGCGATGGCGGCAACAGCCCGTTTGCGGCTTCACTGGCCCGGCGGCTGCCCGAACCGGGCTTGCCCATTCAGCTTCTCGGCGGTGTCGTTCGAGACGATGTGCTCGCCGCAACCGGCGGTGCACAGCGACCGTTCATCAGCGCCAGCGTAACCGGGACAGCCTATTATCTTGTCCCCGCGGGCGAGCAGACTGCGAAGGCAGACCAGAGGCCAGCCTCTGCACCAGCTCCGGCCCCCGCAGGCCTCTCACGCCAAGCTGCGGATCCGGTGCCGGGATCTGGCCTGGCCAATGCGGCCGGACCCTTGGAAGCGCCGATCGCTGCGTCAACGTCAGCGCCCCTGCCCGGCCAGACATGGGTTGCACGGCAGACCGATCTGGCGATGGGCCTCATCATGGTGACACGCACGGCGGGCACATCGGAGTACCGCTACCAGGCTTCGGGTATCTACCCGGCAAAGCGACTGACCGGCCTTGCCTTGCCGACGGCAACTCACATCCGGGTTCTTGTCCGTGACCTCTCGGCTCCGGACGCGATGCCCATTGAGAGCTTGTCCAGGGATGTCGTTGGCTCCTGGCGGCCCGGTCAGGCGTTTTCCCTGACTTTTGCACTGCCGAAGGCGACGGTCGATTCGGGCCAGCACCTCTCTGTTCGGTTGTGCATGGGTACGGATGCGAACTGCGTTTTCAGCCCGGATATTGCACAGCCAAGGGGCGATACTGCGGAGATCGCGACCCCCGCCCGTCATGCGCCGCTCGTGCGCAAGCCGTTGCGGCGCACGCGCAAGCCGTGAGGGTTGCGCACGCTTCGTTGCAACGCTAGAGGCTCGCGGTCCGGCGCTTAGGAGTGTAGCTCAGCTGGTAGAGCATCGGTCTCCAAAACCGAGGGCCGGGGGTTCGAGCCCCTCCACTCCTGCCACCGGGCTTGCGCCGCCAGGGAATCGGCTCTAAAGGGCCGCTATCCCGACATCAGGATCGCGCAAACCGGAACGCTCCGGACGCGGGCCTGTGTTGGCTGAAACGAGGATTTTGCGGAATGGCCAAGGTCAGTCCAGGTGAGTTTATCCGGCAGGTCAGGGCTGAAACGGCACGAGTCGTTTGGCCCACAGGCCGCGAAACCGTGATGACGACTGTCATGGTCATCATCATGACGACGACGCTCGGCCTGTTTTTCTTTGGGCTGGACAGCTTTTTCAGCTGGATCGTGAAGTCGCTCCTGAGTCTGATCTGACGCCAACAGGATTGAACGAACGCACATGTCACGCTGGTATATCATTCATGCCTATTCGGGCTTCGAAAAACAAGTCATGCGTTCTTTACAAGAGCGTA
>CAYSCC010000160.1:0-4779 GCA_964429375.1 uncultured Chakrabartia sp. | reverse complement strand
CCGGCAGACTCCATCGACTATGCCGTCATGGAAAAGTCAGCCAAGGTCGCCGTGGTTCCAGCCTCAATCGGCTGGTCGGATGTGGGCAGCTGGGATGCCCTGTATGCCTTGGGCAACAAGGATGCCCAAGGCAATTGCGCGAAGGGCAACGTGCGCATGATTGGCGCCCGGGGCAACCTGATTCAAAGCGACGGCCTGCGCATATCCGTTTCAGGCGTGAATGACCTGATCATCGTTGCCAGCGGCCAAGAAGTCATGATCCTGCCGCGGGGCACGTCGCAGGACGTCAAGAAATTCAGTACCTAGTCCCCGGCAAAGGTGAAGGGCGCGATGGCCCTTTCCCGTTCATTGAACACCAGCGCCCTTGAGACCGGAGGCGCCGATCGTTGCGGACAGTCGGGCCGCGTGCAGTGGCGGCATCCCAGCCCGATGCCAACGGCTTCCCCACGCTTCAGATCAACACCTCTGGCAGCCGCGAGCGGTGACGCGACGTCCGCAGCGAGCCCCAGCCCTATGGCAAACTCAGCGGAAACACTCCCAATGCTGACGCCCTGCGGTCGAACCGTCCGCGCAAGAGTGAACCAGCGGCTGCCATCCTGAAGCTCGACAAGCTGGGTCAGCAAGGTCCCCGGCCGATCAAAGGCACGGTGGAGAGCCCAAAGAGGGCAGCGGCCATCTTCTTCGACCAAGGGCGAGTTGCTCGCACCCCCAAAACGCTTCGATGACTGCCCTGCCCTGTCGATCCGGATCATGAAGAAGGGCAAACCCCGCGCTCCAACACGTTGCAGCGTCGTGAGTCTGTGGGCCACCTGCTCGAAACCCGCGCCAAATCGGCGCTGGAGCAATTCAAGATCATACCCAGTTGCCTCGCAGGCTCTCAGGAATCGCGCATAGGGCATCATCAATGCCGCGGCAAAATAGCTGTTCAGATGGCGACGAAAGAGCCTCTCCGACGCTCGCTCGTTAAAACTGGCGCCCTTGACCAGCCATTCGATCGGCTCACGCGCCTCAAGCTGTGCAAGTTGGAACGCCGCTCCGAAAGTCCGGCTCGCTGGATCGAGAAGCTCGGACAGCTGGAGCTGCCGCGCATGCAGATCCAGCCGACGAAGGCGATCTGGCATCGCATCGACGGGCAAGAACCGGATACCCAGCTGATGCTTGACGCGAAGGCGCACGGCAATGGCATTTTAGAGGTCGCCGTCACCCAGTCTCAGTTCGTCCGCGAGCGCTTCAGCGTGACCGTACTGTTCGGCGAAGTGATTGCGCCAGCGATCGATCTCTGCCCTCAGTTCTGCGAAGGGATCGCTGCCGATGCCCGGCGCGCCACCGGCCCTGTCAAACGCGCGGGCAAAGGCTTCCGCCCCAGCCGGCGCGGCAGCGAGCCAGTCCTCAATCTGGACCCGGTCGATCTCAAGATCCGAAAACAGGGGGTCGGCGAGTCGCCGGCGCATGGCATCCATCCCGCCACCGGGGTCTCCCTCACCCGCAAGTGCCCGCGGATCTGTATCGAACTGGTCCGCGAGCTTCAAAAGCAGGGCCGCGGTCAAGGGACGCTGGTTGCGTTCGATCAGGTTGAGATAACTCGGCGAAATGTCCAGCGATTCCGCGAGGGCCGCCTGAGACAGCCCCTGGGACCGGCGAAGGCGGCGCACGGTGTGGCCTGCAAAAAGTTTCTGCTCCGTCATTGTCACAAATTTACAAAATTACAATCAAAGTGACAAGCGCCCATCACCATCGCACAGGAGATTCACGAATATTATCTGGAAATCCTGTTCTGAATGGCAGAAAAGCGTTGCCACAAGGATGCTTGGGGCAACGAACCCTGTTTGATATTTTGTTAAGGAATTTACACGCCATGTCGTACAAGGATCAAATCGCGCAAATCGGCCAGCTTGTCCGGGACAAGAACGGCACATGGGATGGCATTGACGCTGAATCCGTTGCTCGCATGCAGCTCCAGAACCGCTTCAGGACCGGACTCGACATTGCGCGCTACACCGCCAAGATCATGCGCGAAGATATGGCCGCATATGATGAGAATCCGGCTCTGTACACTCAGTCCCTGGGTTGCTGGCACGGTTTCATTGCCCAGCAGAAGATGATCTCCATCAAGAAGCATTTTGGCGATACCAAGCGCAAATATCTCTATCTTTCCGGCTGGATGGTCGCTGCACTTCGCTCGGAATTCGGCCCCCTGCCCGACCAATCCATGCACGAGAAGACCAGCGTTCCCGCGTTGATCGAGGAACTCTACACCTTTCTGCGTCAGGCGGATTCGCGTGAACTGAACCTTCTTTTCCGCGAACTTGATGCTGCACGTGCTGCAAGCGATCTTGCGAAGGAGAAGGCCACCCTCGACAAGATCGAGAATTTCCAGACGCACGTTGTGCCGATCATTGCAGACATTGACGCCGGATTTGGCAATGCAGAGGCAACCTATCTGCTTGCAAAGAAGATGATCGAGGCTGGCGCGTGCGCCCTTCAGATCGAAAACCAGGTTTCGGACGAAAAGCAGTGCGGCCATCAGGATGGCAAGGTCACCGTTCCTCACGAAGACTTTCTCGCAAAGGTTCGGGCCTGCCGCTATGCCTTTCTTGAGCTTGGCGTCGAGGACGGGATCATCGTGACTCGCACGGATTCCCTCGGCGCTGGCCTGACCAAGCAGATTGCCGTGAGCCATACGCCCGGCGACATTGGTGATCAGTACAACAGTTTCCTCGACTGCGAGGAGATTGATCCTGCGACGGCGAAGAATGGCGACGTCATCATCAACCGCAATGGCAAGCTGCTGCGCCCCAAGCGCCTGCCGTCAAACCTGTTCCAGTTCCGCCCTGGAACCGGAGAGGATCGCTGCGTGCTCGATTGCATCACATCACTGCAGAATGGCGCCGACCTTTTGTGGATCGAGACGGAAAAGCCGCATGTCGAGCAGATTGCCGGGATGATGGATCGTGTTCGCGAAGTCTTCCCGAACGCAAAGCTGGTCTACAACAATTCCCCTTCGTTCAACTGGACGCTCAATTTCCGCCAGCAGGTCTATGATGCGATGCAGGCAGAAGGCCTTGATGTCTCCGCCTATGATCGCGCAGACCTGATGAGCGCGAAATATGACGCGACCGAACTGGGTGAACAGGCTGACAAGCGGATTCGGACGTTCCAGGCAGATGGCGCACGCCGCGCAGGGATTTTCCACCACCTCATCACGCTGCCGACCTATCACACCGCCGCGCTGTCGACCGACAATCTCGCCAAGGAGTATTTCGGCGAGGCAGGCATGCTGGGCTATGTTCTTGGCGTCCAGCGCCAGGAAATTCGTCAGGGCATTGCCTGTGTGAAGCACCAGAACATGTCCGGCTCCGACATTGGCGATGACCACAAGGAATATTTCGCTGGCGAAGCGGCGCTCAAGGCCGGGGGTGCCCTGAACACTATGAACCAGTTCGGATGATCAGAAAGGAGCTCTTCCATGGCTGAGCCAGCCCGATCACGAGCGGTCCTGTCGAACGAAGATTTCGAGCTGTTGCGAGAAGCGGTTGCCCATTATCTGACCGTGATTGCGGACAAACCGGAATCGATCAAGTTTTCAAGGCTCTATCACCGGCTCGGAAGCGCCATGCCGAAATAGGCCAAGATTTCCTGGGGAGGAAAACGCGCCCGTCGGAGTATTCTCCGGCGGGCGTCATTGTCTCAAGGAGTTCAAATCGCGTTGACGGGGATCTGGAGATAGACATGCCCGCCCGGACTTGCGGGCGGCATCCGGCCTGCGCGAATGTTGACCTGCAACGACGGCAGGATCAGCAGCGGGGCCTCCAGCGTTGCATCCCGAGCTTGGCGCATCGTGACGAAGGCCGCCTCTTCAACGCCATCATGCACATGGACATTGGCTTGACGATGCTCCGCCACGCTGGCTTCCCATGCCGGCCTGCCGCGGGACTCAGGCGGATAGTCATGGCCAGTGAACACACGTGTTGCAGCCGGCAGCGCAAGGATCTTGCGGATTGAACGAAACAACGTCGCGGCATCGCCACCGGGAAAGTCCGCACGTGCCGTACCATAATCCGGCATGAACAGCGTATCGCCGACAAAGACAGCATCGCCCACGCAATAGCTTACACAAGCAGGCGTGTGGCCAGGCGTGTGAAGAACCCGGATATCCAGCTCTCCGAGCGGCAGCACATCGCCTTCATGAACAAGCCGGTCGAATGCCCGACCATCGGGAATCACATCGCGAGCTTCAAACAGGTCTGCAAAAATGGCCTGCACTTCCGTGATGTGCGCGCCGATCACCACAGGGGCGCCCGTCTTTTCCCGAAGATAATGAGCGGCGGAGAGGTGATCTGCATGGGCGTGGGTCTCCAGAATATATCGGAGATCAAGGTCGTGCGCCTTTACACTATCGAGGAGCCGATCCGCGCTTCCGGTCCGCGCCCGGCCATTTCGCGGCGTAAAATCCAGCACTGGATCCACGATCGCGGCCGCCTTCGTGGCCGGGTCATGCACCACATAGCTGACTGTGTTGGTTGCAGGGTCAAAGTGGGCCTCAACAGAGGGGCCGATTGCGTGGGATGGACGGGACTCAGTCATAGGTGTTCTCCTGTATTCCTCATATTAGGTATTGCTAAATTAGATTCAACTAATATATTTGGACCATGTTTGATTTCGCAAAGTTCGATTCCGCACTTTTTGAAGCCAGTGCAGCGAAAGCCGCCGAAGCACTGCGGCTGCTGGCCAATGAACGCCGGTTGATGATCCTGTGCCAGCTTGCTGACGGCGGAGAGC
>CAYSCC010000159.1:0-4805 GCA_964429375.1 uncultured Chakrabartia sp. | reverse complement strand
CGGCCGAATCTTGCTATCTCGAACACTATGTCGACCGTCAGACGTTTCTGGGTGGGGCGGTACAGTCCAACCTGATGAGCGAGTTTACGCTCCGCGCCTTTGCCGGTTCTGTCTATCGCGTGGCGAATGGCAAAACCTTCAAGAAAACCAAGGGCTTCCCGGCGAAGGATGCCTCCGGAGCGGACGCGGCCAACGTATCCTTCCGTGCGGCCTTTGCCGATAATCTGAACGATTTCATCGTGAAGAAATTTCCGCCGAAATCACAGTGAGGGAGAGGCAGGGATGAGCAGGATTTATTGTGAAACCGGCCGCGAGCTCTACATGGGCGCCGGCGCGCGGGAGCATGATTGAGGCAATGCCCGAATACAGGGTGGAATTCGTGGAGCGCACTGGCCTCAAACGGCTTGAGGTCGGTCGTGGCTATGCCAAGTTGCTCATGCCGCTCAAAGGCAATGAGAACCATGTCGATGTGCTCTATATGGGCGCTTATACCGTGCTGGCCGAAGCGGTGGCGGCCATCCCCGGCATCTCGATCCTCGATACGGAGCGCTTCTTCCCGATCCTGAAGGACATTTACGTCCACTTCAAAAAGTCCGCCGCCAGCGACGTGACGGCTGAATTCCGGCTCAGCGAAGCCGAACTCGAAGCCCTGCTCGCCGATCTGGAGCGCAAGGGCTCCGCCACCTATATCGCCGAATTCCCGATGCTGGATGCGGGCGGGGTGGAGGTCGCGACCGGGCGTGTGACAGTCAAGCTGCTGTCACACGGATGGAGCGGGAAGCCTGCCGGCTGAGCGCAGCCCCGCCGAGCCATGCTAGCACGGGTCCTAGTGTGAGGCTTTTGCCAGTTCGCGCAAGGCGAGCGCAAAAAGGATGCCGAACAGAAGGTCTCCCACCGCAATGCCGAATGCCATGCTCGTGACAAATCCCGCATTCCACGCCTGCGCAAAGAGCAGGAAAACCGAAACCTTTCCAGCCACTGCCAGCTTGATGAACGGCCGGTGTTGCGACGGCGCGGGCGCAATGATCCAGTAAACGACCCCGAAAATGGCAATAAGGAGAGCTGCAAGCCTATGCCAGGTCAGGTCTTCCGGCGCCGCCAACCCGATTATCGCCAGCATGGGGGCCGTCGCAATGAGGAGCGGAATCCCGACCAGCCAGTTATAGAATGCCGCAATACGAAACAGATTGGATATGCGTGCCATCAGTTTGCCCTCCATCACCTGATGTACCGGAGCGCCGACTTGCCTTCGCTCCTTGAGGTGCGATTGTGACCATCTCCCCCGGATTTTCAAGTCAGGCGCAGAACACGGATCTTGTTGCCCCCTCCATCCCGCACCGCCGCATGATGCTTCGCTAAATTACACCGTGTGGCGACGCGGGCGCCCGGGGGCTTTGCGGGGAGGGGCGTAAAAATGATGGCTGCGTATCCTCCCCGGAAAGGCCGTTTGCACTGCGCTGGCTCAGCCCCGCCGAGCCTTTGACATCCATTGCCAAACCCCGAGTCCAGAATTGGGACACTCGTTGCCGGGGGGTTGCGTCTGGCCCAATCTGACTTCAGGCTGACAGACTTGGGGCAACAAAAAGCGATTCTCTTTTCGATCGCAATAGAGGGGGCAACATGACTCTGATGACGGGTTTCAAGTCTGTAGCGGCTGCGGCCGTGCTGTGTGCAACGGTGGGTGCGGCAAATGCCGCTGTCGTGGTGGACCAATCGAATATCGCGGTCGCGCCCAGCGGCGGTTCGATCATTTATCAGCTCTTCGGTTCGCCGATCAACCTCAACCCCATCGGCACGGTTCCCAACCTGATCGAGGCGCAGGGTGTCCAGTATGTGACTGCGGGCATTTCCGGCGTTCTGGCGGCTGTTGACCTGCAATTGTCACGGTTCGCCCCGCAAAACGTGAACGGCGCGCTGGAAGTGGTGATCGCCAACAATGTAACATTTGACAGCAACGGCATTTTCCAGTCCGGCAACCTGCTTGGAACGGCATTCGCCAATATTTCTTCGCTGCCTGCGGGACAGGGCGGAATCGTCAATTTTGACCTGAGCGGGCAGAACATCTCGTTCAACGCGGGCGACCAGTTCGTCATTGCGGTCCGCAATCCGGGCGGATTTCAGGGCGTCTTCGGCTGGGCCGCGGGCACGTCCACGGATGCCCCCGGAGTGCCCTTCAATGTGGCCAATTTTACAGGGATCAACTATGCAGGCGGCGATGCCCTTCGCGGCACGGCGCCGTTGAACTCGGGGAACCTCGTATTCAGGTCGCATGTGGACTTGGGCTTCCGCACCTACGTCAATTCGGTGCCTGAGCCCGCAACCTGGGCCATGATGATCATTGGCTTTGGCCTTGTCGGCGGATCAATGCGCCGCCGTGCGCGGCTGACGGTTCGGTTCGCCTGATCCCCAAAATCTGTTCTGAAGGACGGGAAAGGCCCTGCCGGCATGCCGGTGGGGCCTTTTTGGCGATCAGGCAGGCGGGTCCCCCGTCGGGTCAGCGCTCTGGATGAAGCCGGTCTGAAATCGCCTTGATCAGCAGGTCCGCATTATTGGCATGGGGATCAACGCGGGCTTCGGCGCCATCGGCAAAGACGATCCGTACTGGCCCCATCATGGCCTTGCGCAGCACGACGGCATCGCCGAGCCTGCGGCTGACCTCCACGCCACCCCTGCCCCGCCATTTGAGCACATCCCCACGCCAGCGCATCGCCGCCCGGCGCGCCTGCGCATACTGGACAAACGTGATCAGCGTGCCCGCGCCAAAGGCCAGGATCAGCCAGAAGAGGATGCGCATCTGCTGCGCGCCATCGGGTCTGCTCGATCCGACGAAGAGCCAGACATAGGCGAACAGCAGCGTAAGGGCCGTCCCCAACCCAAGCCCGACGGCATACATGCCACCGGGCCGCACGGCGCGCCAACCGGCCTGATCCGGTGGACTCTTTCCGCCCCAGACCCCAAGTGCAAAGACAGCCAGCGCACTCACCAGCCCAATCACGATATGCCTGCCCCAATCCTGATCCATGGCGCACTCCTTCGCGCCAGACCATAACGGAACAGGCACCAACCGCGGGTTAACGCGCCCCTGTGGCGATCAGGCGCCGGGGGAGGAGCGCATCGGCTCCATCGGCTGCACCACATAGCGCGCCCAGACGTAACGCCAGGGCACGATGAAATAGGCAATGACGATGCCGATGCAATCGATGAACAGGCTCTCGATATCCGCGTTCCATTTGCCCGCCATCCACGCACGGCCCGCAATCAGGGTAAGCCAGACCGTCTTCCACGCAATTTCATAGAGCATGAGGGGGAGCATCTGCAGCGGATAGCGCACCCCAATGAGGCTCATCAGCGCAAGGGCAGCAAGCATGGATTTCGCAAGGCCGCGCATCACTGGCCAATCTGCCGATTCAAAGAGCAGCTGGTTCCACACGACGCTGCCCATCACGAACGCCATCAACAGGAACAGGAACCGCATGGCGTTGATCCGCCACAGGGCCACCGGCGGGCTCGGGCTATCCTGACGGGCATTCATGGCATATCTCCTCCGGGGTCTCCCTGTGTATTGGTGATACAATACACTAAGACTGTCAAGCGAGAAGAGAGACACTGGCGGGCGCGCAAATGCTTGCCCCCAGACGGGCCTTGCCCGCCGCACCCGGGTGACGCGCATGCTGCCATCCGCCTGCACGGGCCCCGTGGCCTCGATCCTGCCCATGCGCCCGACATGGATGCGCCAGCCCGCGATGAGGCGGGAGATCAGGCCCCTGCGTTCAAAGACGAGCGGCTGGGTTGAATCATCATCCAGGATCAGTTCGAAATGTTGATAGGCGGCATTCCAGACAAGAAAGCCGTTTGCGCTGAACACCGGGCCATCGGTGCGCTCCATGCGGACCTCCCCTCCTCCAGAGGGGCCATCGCGGTGCGCCCCCGCGACGTCCTCCTCATGCGATCGATGATCGGGGAGTTTAGAAACCGCAAAGACACGGCCCTTGTAGTCTTTAGGCCCGAAAGCCCTGGACATGCACCACAAGCTCCCCGACCGAATAAGCTCGGGGTTTGTGGTAAGTCACGGTCGTTACCAAACCGATCTTTGCGGGGTTCTAACGCCCCAGTGCCGTGCGTCGCGGCACCGGGTGGGAAGATGTCTGGAAAGATGGCACGATGCACGTGGGGGGTGGGTCTGGGTGTTGGATAGTGGGGGCTTGGGCCGCATGCGACTTGACCGGCGAAAATGGGATTGGGCTCTAAGTGTCAAGGCAGTTTGTTACTTACTTTCGATATGACTCGATTTGCATTTACACTGATGGTTCCGGCAGAGCTTGTTCAACCGCTCGGTAGAATTATCAACCGCCTGAATTTGGCATCCAAAAGTGTCATCGCGCCGAAAAGGCGACGTCGTAGATGACAACGCGCGGCATAGCCCGAACGCGTTAGGTCATTATGGGCTAGTAAGCGTCCAGACGTATTTATCTAGCTTGCTGCAAAGATTAGCGGCGCAGGAATTTGGGTTTTTATTCGGCTCCTTCTGTTTGCAAGTCAGCTCAGAAAATGCAAACAGGCTGCTATGCTTATAAATCTATCTCTAGCTAATTTTCGCTGCTTTGCCTCGGTTGGCCCGATTTCGGTTGCTCCCATTACGCTGCTGATCGGTGAGAACAGCACTGGTAAAACATCGTTTATGGCGGCGCTACGTATCGCTGTAGAGGCGTTTTCTCGACCTGCTCACAACCCCTTTAATAGGGAACCATATTTTCTTGGCAGCTTCGAGCAGATCGCGCATTTTCGAGGTGGACGATCTGGACGAG
>CAYSCC010000158.1:0-4812 GCA_964429375.1 uncultured Chakrabartia sp. | reverse complement strand
CGAACGCGGGACGATCGTTTTCTTGCGCGTACGTATCATGATCGGCGGCGCTTCATGTTCATGCCGAATGATGCCATCCAGTGTGGGCTCAAACGCCATCTGGATGAGCGCCTGCACTGCCCCTGCGTCAATCTCCTGACCCTTGGACAGGCGATTGTAGAGCCCGGTCAGGACATCGCGCGCACGCGCGATCGCTTCCGCTTCCCCTTCCAGTTGCAGCTTGTTGCCGCGGGCTGCGATATAGACGCCAAAGCGATTTTCGATTGCGACCAGATTCTGGTCAAACTCTCCAAACAGGCGCCCGAGCAGCTGCGGCTTGTCAAAAACAATCTCGAGCCGGGCCTTGTCCTCGGCTTTGGCTTGCATCGGCTTGCGCGACATAAAACTCCTTGTGTTCTTCGCTGAGCGAGTCTGCCCCGTAAACGGGCGGAGCGCAATGCAAACCGTACGGCTTGCGACAGGCCGTTAGGCCGCCACGGCAGCCAATGGGCGGCCCGCCAGGCTGTTTGGCGCTGCCGAAACCAGCTCCACACGGACAAGCGAACCAATCGCCGGGCCGTCTTCGACGACAATGGATTGCAGCCAGGGCGATTTCCCGATCTTCTGGCCCGGGCGCTTGCCATCGCGTTCAACCAGGACATCACATTGCTTGCCGACACTGGCCTGATTGAACGCAAGCTGCTGGCTGTTGAGCAGCGCCTGCAAACGCTGAAGCCGTTCATCCATGATGTCCGGGGCCACCTGCCCGGCCATCGTTGCTGCTGGCGTTCCGGGACGCGCGGAATATTTGAAGGAATAGGCCGAGGCATAGCCGATCTTTTCGATCAGTGCGAGTGTCGCCTCGAAATCGGCATCGGTTTCTCCGGGAAAGCCGACAATGAAATCCCCCGAAATGGCAATATCAGGCCTCACCGCCCGGACCCTGTCGATCACGGCCCGATAGGAGGATTCCGTATGGCTCCGATTCATGGCCTTCAGGATGGCATCGCTTCCTGACTGCACCGGCAGGTGGAGGAACGGCATGAGCTTTTCGACATCTCCATGCGCGGCGATCAGGCCTTCGGTCATGTCGTTCGGGTGGCTCGTGGTATAACGGATGCGCGCAAGCCCCGGCAGGGTATCGAGCGCACGGATCAGGCTGCCCAGATCATGCCCGGCATGCGCCCAGGCGTTCACATTCTGCCCAACCAGCGTGATTTCCCGGGCGCCGCCGTCAACAAGCGACCGGGCTTCATCCATAATCGCCTCGAAGCTCCGGCTGACTTCGGCACCACGCGTATAGGGCACCACGCAATAGGTGCAGAACTTGTCACAGCCTTCCTGCACCGTCAGGAAGGCAGAAGAGGCACGCGCAGCCGGTCGGCGCGGCAATGCGTCGAACTTGGCAAGCCCCGGCAGGTCAAGGTCAAGCGCACGTTTGCCCGCAGCGGCATCGGCCACAAGGCCGGGAAGACGATGATAGGCCTGCGGGCCGACAACGATGTCCACATCGCGGGCCCGTCGTGGAATTTCTGCACCTTCGGCCTGCGCAACACAGCCCGCGACGGCGATCATCGGACGGGTTCCATCGCCTCGCCGCATCCGGCCAATGTCAGAATAGACCTTTTCGGCTGCCTTTTCACGGATGTGACACGTGTTGAGGATAACGAGTTCGGCCTCACCTTCAGGCGCGCTCGCCATACCTTGGGCGCCCAGCATTTCCGCCATGCGCTCCCCGTCATAGACGTTCATCTGGCAGCCAAAGGACTTGACGTGAAAGGATTTGGGTGCGGGCCGACTCATTGCGGCCCTTTAGGCTCCGAACAATGACCTCGCAATCGCCTCGCGGCTGTGCGCTGCTATTGCCTTTCTGTGGGTGAAATCTGCATGATCGAGAGGCTCAAGGAAATGAAGCGTGACGGGAAGCCGCCGCGCCCGGCTCATGACGCGAAGGGCATTGTGGCCAACCGGCTCGTCATCAACCCAGGCAATTTCGGCTGCAGCTGTCCCATAGTCGATGGCGACTGGCTGTATCGAGATGCCCTGCGGCGGCGGTGTCACCGATGCGACAAGCGACGACCGGAAGGGCAACAGGGTCCGCCCGTCGCCCGTGGTTCCTTCCGGAAACAGGGTCAGCGGCTGCCCGGTTTCGAGTGCAGCCTTCATCGCCAGTGCCTGCGCATGCACATCGAGCCGCTGTTCGCGGGCGACATACACCGAGTTGTTGAGGGTCGCGAGCCAGCCAATGACCGGCCAGGGCGCCATGTCAGCCTTGGCGACAAATGCGCTGCCAGTCTTGCCAGCAAGGACCAGGATATCGAGCCAGCTCAGGTGGTTCGCAATAAAAAGCACGTCGCGTTTGAGGGGCGTACCCCGGACCGTGACGTCTGCCCCCGCCGACTTGCCGGCAAATTGAAGGAAAAGGCGCGGCCAGGGCGATCGCAGCTGCAACCCTCGCCACAGGGCATGTGCAGGGAGCATCAGCATCAGGGCAGTGGCTATTCCCGCAAGACGCCCCCACGCCCGCAGATGCGTCTTCTCAGCTCTTGCGATCGAGCGTGACACCATAGAGTTCCATCCGGTGGTCAACGAGCCGGAAACCGAGCCTTTCGGCAATTTGCCTCTGCAAGGCTTCAAGTTCGGGATCGACAAACTCGATCACCTTGCCCGTTTCGACATCGATCAGATGGTCGTGATGCGCCTCCGGCGCGGCTTCATACCGCGAGCGACCATCGCCAAAATCATGACGGTCGAGGATGCCCGCCTCTTCAAAGAGACGAACCGTCCGATACACCGTGGCAATTGAAATTCCCGGATCGACAGCAGAGGAACGAGCGTGCAGCGCTTCCACATCGGGGTGATCTTCTGCTTCGGAAAGCACGCGGGCAATGATCCGCCGCTGTTCCGTAATGCGCAGGCCCTTTTGGGCACAAAGCGCCTCAATATCGATCCGTCTAGGCATTGCAGGCAGGGCGCTGGGTCGTCATGCCCTTCCTTTTAGAGAGACAGGCAGGCAAATCAATTGCCCGCCCATTTCCCGCGTCCGATTTATTTGCGTTTGCCGGGCTTGCGGCCCAGGCCGATCTTGACCGCAAGGCTGCGGCGCTGCTCGGCATAATTGGGCGCGACCATCGGATAGTCCGCTGGCAGGCCCCACTTGGTCCGATATTCATCCGGGGTCATGCCATAGTGGGTCATGAGATGGCGCTTGAGCATCTTGAGCTTCTTGCCGTCGTCAAGGCACACAATATAGTCCGGCTTGATGGACGCCCGGATCGACACGGCGGGCTCTGCACGCACTTCGGGGGCCGGTGCGCGACCACCCAGTCCGGACAATGCGTTATGCACATTGGCAATCAGTGTCGGAAGATCGGATACCGCAACGCTGTTGTTGCTGACATGTGCCGCGACAATATCGGCGGTCAGCGTAATGATTGTTTCTGTCATGTCGTTGGAGTCTGTCATTTCTCGCTACCCTTGTTTTCTATAGGTATGCCTGATTCTCTTGTTCTTCGATCAGTGCAATGCATGGATACGCACCAAAAATACTCATATCAATATTGGATTCGAAATTGGCGATCGGCGCTTTGTCCTGAACTCACCCGATTTCAAGACTTAATGTTGCTGCATCGGCAAATTGTCCGTCGCTCCTGCGGTAATAATTACGACGCAGGCCGCACTGGGTAAATCCCAGCCCGTGATAGAAGGCGAGCGCAGGATTGTCCGTGCGCACTTCGATGTGGACCTTACCGACTCCCTTTTCCGCAAAGTGCTGGACGACAGCCTGAACGAGCAGGCTGCCGGCACCTGTGCGCTGGGCGTCTGGCCGAACCGCAATAAGGAGCAGTTCCGCCTCATCCGCAACGCTCCTGGCAAGAGCAAAGCCAATTGCACGCGGGCCAGAGCGAGCAAGGAACAAGACGCTGCCGGGAAGCGACAAGGCCCCTGCACACTGGGCCGCGGTCCAGGCTTCTCCAAAGCGCGGGTCAAAGGCCCGGACCATCACGGTCATCACGTCGTCAAGATCGCGCGCATCCGCCTGCGTGATCTCGATACGGCGTGTCACGCCATTGCCTTGGCATCAGCATCACGACCATAGACAGGCCGTGGCGGAAGGTTTGTGAAGGCTTCGGGCAGGAGGCGCGCATTCGATGCCCGACACTCCCCACTGGCCGCGGTGCCGTGGCCACGGGCAGAAACCAGCCGCTCCGCGCCACTGCCTGCCACCCACGCATTGGTCACAAGCTGTGCAGCAGCTTCGGGTGTCAGCGATCGCATCGGCCCTGCTTGATAGACGGGGGAAAGCATGAAATCCTGCACGAAGATTTCGCCATGGCCGCCTTCGACGGCTACCGTCAGCGATGGTTCGCTCTCTCCTGCGGCGACCAGGGCAAGTGAAGAAACGCCATGAACAGGAACGCCCCAGCCCAGGGCAAGGCCACGCGCGGCAGCAATGGCAATACGAACGCCTGTAAAACTGCCCGGCCCACAGCCAACGAGGATTTCATCCGCGCGACCTCCATCCGGCAGGGCCGCAATCCAGGGGATGAGGCGTTCGGCATGGCCACGGCCAACGTGCTCATGGCGTTCGGCGACAATGTCCTGACCACGCAGCAAGGCAATCGAGCAATCCGCACCGGATGTTTCGATGACCAAGCGGCGCATGCGGTTCAGACAATAGTGTTGAAACGTTCAAAAGCAGGGCGGGGTGATCGGTCGAAAATCGTTGCGGGATCGCCGTATCCAAGCGTTGAAATGAAGTTGGATTTCACAGTCGTTCCAGCGAAGAACGCCTGATCCACTGCCTCGTTGCTGAAACCGGACATTGGCCCC
>CAYSCC010000157.1:0-4818 GCA_964429375.1 uncultured Chakrabartia sp. | reverse complement strand
AGAAGAACGTCCCAGCCATCGATCATCCGGGCGCATGCAGCCCGGGCATCCTCGTGATCGGCGAAAATGTGAGCCAATCCAGCGAGCACTGGACTTGCGCCCTGCGAAATCCTGTCTGCCGCAATCTGATCCCGCCACCAGGCAAGCCGCACCTGTGCTGCCAGCGGGGCACTGGCGTGCTGGAGTGCCCGGCCGAGACTCTTGTCCAATTCGAGCAGCAGCGAGAAAATGGCTCGATTGCTGCGGCGACCGAAAGCAAGCGCCAGGCGTTCCTCAGTGGACTGCGCAATCATTTGCGCCCTGCGCCGTTAAGCAGGGAAGATGGAAAAAACTGCATTAACCTTGTCACTTCAACCTGTGTTAGCCGTCTCAGGTTCATGGCCTGACGCTGAACCAGCATTCTGGTCGGGGATCAACCATGAACGAACGTGACACTATGGCTGTAGGCGTACCTTCGACAACGGGACTCATCAGTCGCCTGCGCGCCAACACTGCGGGCAATACCCTCATGCTCGTTGCAGGTGCGATCATTCCGCTGACGGCCATGATCGGGTCCGGTGTGGACATGGGCCGCACATATCTTGTGAAGTCCCGCCTGCAGCAGGCATGTGATGCCGGCGTCCTCGCAGGCCGGAAGTACATGTCCGGGACCACCTTTGATTCCACCGCTGACACGCGGGCGCGGGCCTTTTTCTCGAACAACTTTCCAACAGGGTCGTTTGGCACGACCAACATCACCTTCACACCATCGCGGACCAACGATGGGCAGGTGACCGCGACGGCAACGGCGCGGGTGCCGATGGCTGTGATGCAGATTTTCGGAAATTCACAAATCGACCTGAGCGTGCAGTGCGATGCCCGTCTGGAAGTGGCCAACACAGATGTGATGCTGGTCCTCGACGTGACCGGATCCATGGCTGACTGCCCGGACGACAGCAATTGCAACTCTGGCCCGGGATCGAAGATTGTCGGCCTCCGCAACGCGGTGCTGAGCTTCTATGATACGGTCAGCGCGGCGACGTCCGCCAACGCGCGGTTCCGTGTCGGCTTCGTGCCCTATTCGTCTGCCGTGAACATGGGGATCGACCCGTTCACGGATACAGCGATCCTGCAATCCGGATGGCTGGTCGACAACTGGACATACCAGTCTCGCGTTGCGAACATGACGGTAGACGGCTGGACGCCAACGACGACCTACGGCAGCTGGTCAAACCAGACCTTTGGCAGCAACATCAGCAACAGCAACTGCACCAAATACGGAAACAACACCTCGTTCTCCGGATTCAACCCGAACCCATCGGGCAACCCGACAGTGCCGACCAACGACGTCTTCCAGGAAGGACAGCCGGCCGACGTTGTCCAGACCTTTTATGAACGCGTCACGGCGTCTTATTCGGGCAACAAGAGCTGCACACGCCGCTACCGGACGGCGACAACAACATATGCCCAGAATGGCCGATATGGCTTTGCGAACTGGGACTATAAGCCGGTCACATACAATGTCGGCAACTACAAGGCCGGCAATGTGGTTACGGCCTATACCCTCAACTCCTCGCCCACGGGAACGGTGACGTCCGAGGGGTCGTACAACATGGTGGATCTCGTCAATTCCGCGGGTTCGACCGTTACGGGCACGTCGACATCATTTGAAGGCTGCATCGAGGAACGTGATACGGTTGCACAGGCAACCTACACGACCATCCCGAGCGGCGCCTGGGATCTTGACGTCAACACGATTCCAAGCAGCGATGCAACACGCTGGCGGCCGATGTGGAGCGAACTGATCTATGACAGGAGTTCCGGCGGCGGATACAGTAACGAGCTGAGCACCACTACAAACCGCAGCCCCACGGGCTCCTACTGGTGTCCTGCCCCATCGAGCAAACTTGCGGTTCGCACGCGCACGGACGTTGAAGATTATGTCAACTCGCTCGTGGCGACCGGAAACACCTTCCACGATCTGGGCATGGCCTGGGGTGTCCGTCTGATCTCTCCAAACGGGCTTTTTGCCTCAGAGAACACGACAGCGCCAAATGGACGCCCGATCAGCCGTCACATCATCTTCATGACCGACGGCATGATCAACACGCCACCGGCAATGTACAGTTCGCATGGTTATGAAGAATCGGACCGGCGCGTTTCGGGTGCGGCCGTGACTCCAACCACGACCGAACTCAACAACCGCCATAGTGCCCGCTTCCAGGCCTTGTGCAACCAGGCACGAGCCAACAACATCACGGTCTGGACTATTGCGTTCGGCACCAGCAATCCTTCAACACTGGTGAGCTGCGCAGACTCTGGCAAGGCCTATGTGGCGACGAACAGCGCCGCACTGACTGCGCAATTCCAGCAGATCGCTGCGAATATCGCAAAGCTGAGGCTCTCGCGGTGAGGCCAGCCCTGCTCAAAAGATTCGCCGCCGACACGCGCGGTCTGACGATTATCGAATTCGCGATAATCTCACCGACGCTGCTCGTGCTGATGATGGGCACATTTGATCTCGGATTCCGGGCTTATGCCACCTCTGTATTGCAGGGCGAGGTGCAGAAAGCGGCCCGCGACGCGACGCTCGAAACCGGTTCGACGGCCGGTTCGGCCCTGAACAGCCGTGTCCAGACTCAAGTCTCGCGGATCATCGCAAATGGCACCTGGAGCTTCAGTCGGAAAAGCTATTCAAGCTTCACCCGCGCGGGTCAGGCCGAAAACTTCACTGACAGCAACAGCAACGGCGTCCGTGATGCCGGGGAATGCTATCAGGATGAAAACGGCAACAGCAACTGGGATGCGGATGTCGGCCTCAACGGCCAGGGTACGTCAGATGACATCGTGATCTACACGGCGTCTGTCAGCTATCCCCGGCTATTCCCCATGTATGGCCTGCTTGGCTGGTCCGCCAACCAGACAATTTCCGCAAGCACAACCCTGCGAAACCAGCCCTATGGAACGCAGGTCACATATACGGTGACGGCACGATGCACTTGAAGGCACTCAAAAAAATTCCGCGCCACCTGGCGCGCGCCTTGCGTTCCGACACAAGCGGCGTCGCGATGATCGAGTTCGCCTATGCCCTGCCGCTTCTTATGGTCGTGGGCGGCTATGGCATCGAAATGACGAATCTCGCCACCGTGAACCAGAGCATTTCCCAATCGGCGCTGGCTCTTGCTGACAACATGTCTCGCGTGGGAGCGCAAAGTGCATTGTCAACGGTGCAGATTCGGGAATCCGATGTGAACGACAGCTTCATCGGGCTGATTCGGCAGACGGGCACTCTCAATCTCACGTCGCGTGGACGAGTGATCCTGTCCAGCCTTGAGCCAAACGCGAGCGGCGGCCAGTGGATCCACTGGCAGCGATGCATTGGAACCAAGAATGTTGCATCGTCCTATGGTCCGCAAGGAACCGGGGCAACGGGAACATCATTTGCCGGCATGGGTTCCGCATCGGCCCGGATTACGGCGCCTCCTGGCGCCGCAGTCATGTTCGTGGAGATCGTCTACGACTATCCGGCGCTGTTCGGGACCATGTTCATTCCGGCGAGGACCATTCGCTACGAGGCGTCATTTGTGGTTCGCGATGATCGCGATCTGGCAGGGCCTGCGGGCGGTGATGGCGTCTACAACCCAAATCCCGCCGCCACTTCCTATACCTGCAACCGGTTTACGGCCACCTGATCACCGGTTGCAGGTCCGTTTCACGGCTGCAACGATTCTCGGTACGTCCACAATCGCAAGCTTTTCGAGATTTGCCGCATAGGGCAATGGCACATCCTCGTTGCAGACACGCGCAATCGGGGCGTCCAGATCATCAAAGCCGTCTTCCATGCATATGGCGATAATCTCGCTTGCAATGGAACAGGCGGGCCAGCCTTCCTCAACAACAACCATGCGGTTGGTCCGAGACAAGCTTTCAAGCACAGCCTGCCTGTCAAGCGGACGCAAGGTGCGAAGGTCAATCACTTCCGCATCAATGCCCTCTCTCTCAAGCAGTTCCGCCGCCTCAATGGCAAGCCCGACACCGATCGAATAGCTCACAAGTGTAACATCGGTTCCCTTGCGCACCGTTCGGGCCTTACCGATTGGAAGCACAATATCTCCCACCGGCACATCGAAGCTGCGCCCATAGACAAGCTCATTTTCGAGAAAGACAACGGGATCGGGAGACTGGATGGCAGCGCGAAGCAGGCCCTTGGCATCGGCCGCATCATAGGGCGCAATGACAACCAGTCCCGGCACGCTGGCATACCAGGGCGCATAATTCTGGCTGTGCTGGGCGGCCACGCGCGAAGCGGCGCCATTGGGCCCTCGAAACACGATCGGGCAACGCATCTGGCCGCCGGACATATAGTTTGTCTTTGCGGCTGAATTTACAATATGATCAATGGCTTGCATCGCAAAGTTGAACGTCATGAACTCGACGATTGGGCGAAGCCCGCCCATCGCGGCACCCGTTCCTATGCCAGCGAAGCCATATTCCGTGATCGGCGTATCGATGACACGCCTTGGCCCGAACTCCTCGAGCAGTCCCTGCGTGACCTTGTAGGCCCCCTGGTATTCAGCGACTTCCTCACCCATGATGAACACGCGATCATCAGCGCGCATCTCTTCGGCCATCGCATCGCGCAGGGCCTCACGCACCGTCATCTTGACGGTCGCACGCTCTGCAGTACTGTCTTCAGGGGCTGGGGCAGCCTTTGGCGGAGGCGGCGTCGACGGCTTTGGCGATTCTGCCTGCGGCGCAGGCACGGGAGCCGGCTCCCGAGCTTTGGGCGTGTCTGCTATTTCATCGCCAGCGTTCGTCGCGATGACAGTCCCCACCTTG
>CAYSCC010000156.1:0-4821 GCA_964429375.1 uncultured Chakrabartia sp. | reverse complement strand
AGGTCCGATCATCAGATTGGCCAGATGGAGTCCGCACCATGATGCGCAAGCCCCGAGACAACAGGCATTTGGTTGCCGCCTTCCACGAGGGCGAACACGCCGCTTAACGCACGTCCGCAGTCATGACGTCCTTCGCCCCGCGCGTGCCACGGGGCTCGGGTTCGTAGGACCCGGCAGTTCCGCCGGGCCGGATACCCGCAAGGAGCAATCCCATGACGAAACTTACCGACACCGAACAGGTCATCCTGACCGCCGTCGCCCAATTGCTTGGGCGGCCGGAAGACAATGTTGCGGCGCTCAATTCGCTTGTCCGTGCCTTTCCACCTTCGGTCGGGGCGATGGTCCAGTCCACGGCGATGGAAGTCCTGACGCTGCGGACGGGGCCCCTGCTCTGGTTCGGGGCCATGATCGGCATCTGGACCGTGGGCAGCTATATCGAGACGATCCGTGAAATCCTTCGCCGAGCCTATGGAACGGACTATGCGCGGCCGTTCTGGCAGTATCGACTGATCGGCGTCGCCATCATCTTTGTTGCCGTGGGCATGCTGATCGCAGCGTTTTCGATGCAGGTCCTGCTGACGACGGCGGAGGAGGTCATTGTCCATTACATGCCGGCGGCCAGTTCCGTGGCAGACCGCATCGCCAGCACGCGGCTTGTTCCGATCCTGATGACCTTCATTTCAAGCTACCTGCTGTTCTGGGCCCTGACGCCCGGCCGGTATCGCGGGCTCGGGAATCCCAAATGGCCGGGGGCGCTCTTCGTGACATTGTGGTGGTATCTGGCGCTGTTGTACCTCCCCAAGGCGCTCGGCCTTTTTGGCGGATATACGCTGACTTACGGCGGCCTGGCCGGGGTCATGGTCGCGATGCTGTTCTTCTGGCTCATCGGCTATGGCTTCGTGGTTGCCGCCCATATCAATGCGGCACTGGCAAATCCTGGCCATCATCCGCTAAAGGGACACACAGTGTTGGAAGATCTTGCGGAGGCCAAGTGGCTGGATACTTGAAAGGCAAGCGCGGGCTGATCATGGGGCTCGCCAATGACCGCAGCCTCGCGTGGGGCATTGCACGGAAACTGAAGGAAGAGGGTGCCGACCTGGCCTTTTCCTATCAGGGCGAAGCACTCGAAAAGAGAGTCCGGCCGCTTGCCGAACAGCTGGGCAGCGATTTCCTGATCGATTGCGATGTGTCCGACATGGCTGCACTGGACAAGACATTCGAAACGCTGGCGGCCCGGTGGCCCACGATTGACTTTGTTGTTCACGCAATCGGCTTTTCCGACAAGAATGAGCTACGTGGCGGCTATGTCGATACCAGTCTCGACAATTTCCTGCTCACCATGAATGTCAGCGTGTATAGCTTCGTGGCGGTTGCCCATCGGGCTCGCGCTCTGATGCCGCAGGGCGGTTCGCTCCTGACGCTCAGCTACTATGGGGCCGAAAAGGTGATCCCGCACTATAATGTGATGGGTGTCGCCAAGGCGGCGCTGGAAACGAGCGTGAAGTATCTTGCCAACGATCTCGGCCCTTCGGGCATCCGCGTGAATGCGATCTCGGCGGGGCCGATCAAGACCCTGGCCGCGTCCGGGATCGGCGATTTCCGGTACATCATGAAATGGAACGAACTGAATTCGCCGCTGCGTCGCAACGTCACGATCGAGGATGTTGGCGGAGCCGGGCTCTACCTCTTGTCGGATCTTTCGGCGGGCGTGACTGGCGAGACGCACCATGTGGACGCTGGCTATCATGTGGTCGGCATGAAGCAGGAAGACGCCCCGGATATCACGCTGGCCTGAATGGTCGTTCGAGAGGCGACGGCGGCAGATGCTTGGGCAATCGAGGCTGTCCATTGTGCCGCCTTCCCGACCAGTGCGGAAGCGCGCCTTGTCACCAGGCTGGAAGAGGATGGTGACGTTCTGGCGTCATTCGTTGCGGAGATCGAAGGCGCAACGGTTGCCCATATCGCGTTCAGCCGCATGACAGTCTTCGCAGACGGAAACGCCCTTGCGGCGGCAGGGCTGGGGCCACTCGCCGTGATGCCACCCTATCAGGGTCTGGGCTTCGGTGGCTTGCTTGTCCGCACGGGACTGGAGGCAATGGCCGCCAAGGGCATGCAGATCTGCTTCGTACTGGGGGACCCGGACTATTACAGCCGCTTCGGTTTTCGTGGAGACCTTGCCGTTCCCTTTGCCTCTCCCTATGCGGGGCCGCACTTGATGGCGTGCCTACTGGACAGCGCGGTGTGCGTGCCCGAAAGGGGCGAGGCACATTATGCGCCGGCCTTCGCCCGATTGGAGTAACGGGATGAGCTTCAACAGTTTCGGCCATGTTTTTCGTTTCTCGACCTGGGGTGAAAGTCACGGGCCCGCGCTTGGTGCGGTGGTGGATGGCTGCCCGCCGGGCCTTCCGCTGGCCGAAGCCGATATCCAGCCCTTTCTGGACCAGCGCCGGCCAGGCCAATCGAGGTTCACGACGCAGCGGCAAGAACCCGATGCAGTGAAGATTCTGTCTGGCGTTTTCGAGGGCCGGACCACGGGAACACCGATCAGCCTGATGATCGACAATGTCGACCAGCGCTCGAAGGACTATTCCGAGGTCGCCAAGGCCTATCGTCCCGGCCACGCCGATTACAGCTATGACGCCAAGTACGGTCTTCGCGACTACCGTGGTGGCGGCCGGTCCTCTGCGCGTGAAACAGCAGCGCGGGTTGCGGCAGGTGCGGTGGCGCGACTTGTCATTCCGGAGGTTGAGCTGCTGTCCTATGTCGTCGAAATTGGCGGAGACCGGATCGACCGCGATAATTTCGAAGCGGCACAAATCCGCAGGAATCCCTTCTTCTGCCCGGATGAGGCCGCGGCCGGGCGTTGGGAGCGGCTGCTCGACGAGGCGCGCAAGGCGGGGTCTTCGCTGGGTGCTGTAGTGGAATGCGTCGCGCGCGGGGTTCCAGCCGGATGGGGTGCGCCGCTCTATGCCAAGCTGGATGCGGAACTGGCAGCGGCGATGATGTCGATCAATGCGACCAAGGGCGTCGAAATTGGTGCAGGCTTCGATGCTGCCCGGCTGCGCGGCGAGGAGAATGCGGACCGGATGCGCCCAGGCTCCAACAAGCCGGAATTCCTTGCGAACAATTCAGGCGGAATTGCCGGGGGCATTTCAACGGGACAGCCCGTTGTCGTCCGGGTCGCGTTCAAGCCAACCTCATCGATCCTGACGCCGGTGGAAACGATCACCCGTACCGGCGAAGCGACCGAAATCGTGACGAAGGGCCGGCACGATCCCTGTGTCGGCATCCGGGGGGCGCCGGTCGTCGAGGCAATGATGGCGCTGGTTCTGGCGGACCAGAAACTCCTTCACCGCGCGCAGTGCGGCGGATAGATCAATAGGCTGCGATCGCGATCTGCGGGATCACATAGTTCCTCAGGATCGTGATCAGGATGATGACGACCATCGGCGAAAAATCGATTGCACCGAAATCGGGAAGAATCCGCCGGATCGGGCGATAAAGTGGCTGCGTCAGTTTCTCCAAGGCCTGCCAGATGGCGCGGACGAATTCATTATATGTGTTGATCACATTGAACGCGATCAGGATCGACATCACGAACTGGACGACGATCACCATCCCCAGAAGATAGAGCAGGTAATCGGCAATCCCCAGGAACATGTTCGCCACATTCAGTCTCCCTCAGGAATCAGCGGTGCACCAGTGTGCCCGCACCACTCCTCGTGAAAATTTCAACCAGCATGGCATGCGGAACGCGTCCGTCAAGAATGACGGCCGCATCGACCCCGCCCTCGACAGCCGTAATGCAGGTTTCCAGCTTCGGTATCATGCCGCCCGTGACGGTGCCGTCTGCCCTCAGCGCAGCAATCTTTGCCGGGTCGAGATCCGTCAGGAGCGAGCCATCCTTGGCCAGCACGCCCGACACGTCCGTCAGGAGAAAAAGCCGGTCTGCCTGTAGCGCGGCTGCAATCGCGCCGGCCATGGTATCGGCATTGATATTGTAGGTGTGCCCATCATTGCCGACGCCGATCGGAGCCACAACCGGAATCATGCCGGCGGCCGAGATCGTGTCGAGAATGGTCCGGTCCACTGATTGGGGTTCACCCACAAAGCCAAGATCGACGGCACGTTCGATGTTGCTTTCCGGATCGCGCGCTGTTCGCTTGACCTTTTCGGCCGTGACAAAACCGCCATCCTTGCCGGAGATTCCCACCGCCCGGCCCCCAGCCGCTGCAATCCAGGCAACGAGTTCCTTGTTGATGGCGCCAGACAGCACCATTTCGGCAACCTTGGCCGTTTCCGAATCCGTCACACGCAGGCCATCGACAAAACTTGATTCAACCCCAAGCTTTTTCAACATGGCGCCAATCTGCGGCCCGCCGCCGTGGACGACAATGGGATTGATGCCAACCGCCTTCATCAGGACAACGTCGTCCGCAAAATCGCGGGCAGCTGCAGGATCGCCCATGGCATGTCCGCCATATTTGATGACGAACGTCGCGCCAGCATAGCGCTGCATGTAGGGCAGCGCTTCGGTCAGCACCTCGGCCTTGGCGAGGGCGGATTGATCGGGTTCGTGTCTGCTCATCGTGACGCAGCGCGCTATGCGGTTGCTGTCGATTGGTCAAGTTTGCGGCCCAGGCTCACTGCCAGCTGGATCAATGGCGGCACCATGACGACAGACAGCGCAATTTTCGCGGTGATGCCGCTGATGAGCAGGGGGAGAAGCGGAAGCACGCCAAGAAAGGCAATCGTCAGGAATATCCCTGTGTCCACGATCTGGCTGGCAACCGCCGCAATCATGCCCCGGAGCCACACGAG
>CAYSCC010000155.1:0-4826 GCA_964429375.1 uncultured Chakrabartia sp. | reverse complement strand
AGGGAAGGCGAAGCAATCAGCTGGCACGTGCGGGAGGTGTTGGCGAAGAAGAAGATCCTGCCTGCCAATGTAGAGCGGGTCACGTTCAATGCGATCACAAAGCAGGCAGTTACCGAAGCCATGGGCCGCCCGCGCGATCTCGATCATGATCTGATTGACGCCTATCGTGCGCGTCGTGCGCTTGACTATCTTGTCGGCTTCACACTGTCGCCCGTCCTGTGGCGAAAGCTGCCGGGCGCAAAATCCGCCGGACGTGTCCAGTCTGTGGCCTTGCGACTTGTTGTTGACCGCGAGCGCGAGATCGAAATGTTCCGGCCACAGGAATATTGGTCGGTCATTGCTCATATGGAGCATGACGGCGTGACTTTTGTCGCCCGTCTCGTGAGATACCGGGGACAGAAACTTGAACGGCTGTCCATAGGCAACGAAGGCGATGCAAAAGATGCCAAGGCCGCCGTCGAAGCTGGCCGTTTTGTCGTTACGTCCGTCGAGACCAAGCCACTCACGCGCAATCCGCCGCCGCCGTTTACGACATCGACCCTGCAACAGGAAGCCGCTCGCAAGCTCGGTTTTGCGGCAAGCCACACAATGCGCCTTGCCCAGGCACTCTATGAGGATGGCGCGATCACCTACATGCGAACTGATGGCGTTCAGATGGATCCATCCGCGATCAGCGCCGCAAGGGGCGCAATCGCAAGCCGTTATGATGCGTCCTATGTGCCGGACAAGCCCCGGATCTACCAGACCAAGGCAAAGAACGCCCAGGAGGCGCATGAGGCCATTCGGCCAACCGATTTTGCGACCGACCGCAGTGGGAGCGGGGATCACGCCAGGCTTTATGATCTGATCTTCAAGCGCGCACTGGCCAGCCAGATGGCGTCAGCACGGCTTGAAAGGACGACAGTTGAGCTGGCGGATGCAACGGGCATGACCGGTCTGCGCGCGGCCGGGCAAGTCGTCCTGTTTCCGGGCTATCTGGCACTGTATGAGGAAGGGGTCGACGACAGCGACGAAGATGATGCCAAGCGTCTTCCGCGCATGGCCGAAGGGTCAAGCCCGGCAAAGACCTCTGTCGAGGCCGAACAGCATTTCACCCAGCCTCCGCCCCGCTATTCCGAGGCGAGCCTGGTCAAGAAGATGGAAGAACTCGGAATTGGTCGGCCTTCCACCTACGCTTCCATCCTGCAAGTCCTGAAGGATCGGGACTATGTTCGCCTGGAAAAGAGCCGTTTCGTCCCGAACGAAAGTGGCCGACTGGTTACGGCGTTTCTCGAGCGCTTTTTCGAGCGTTATGTCGAGTTCGACTACACGGCCGGGCTCGAGGAACAGCTTGATGACATTTCAGGCGGGCGCGCCAACTGGCAGGCAGTACTGGAAGCCTTTTGGCGGGATTTCAAACCAAAGACTGCCGAAGTCATGGAGCAGAAGCCGTCCGAAGTGACTGCTGCACTCGATGATTTTCTGTCACCCTATCTGTTTCCTCAAGAGGTTGAAGGGGCGGATCCTCGTTCCTGCCCGTCTTGCGGAAGTGGACGGCTTGCCCTGCGTGGTGGACGGTTCGGTGCCTTTGTCGCCTGCTCCAACTATCCAGAATGCAAATATACGCGAAAGTTTGCCCAGCCCGGCGGGGCTGATGCGGCAGCAGATCAAGGGCCCGAAGTTCTCGGACAGCATCCGGAGACGGGTCAGGATATTACCAGAAAGTCCGGTCGGTTTGGGCCTTATGTTGAAATGGGTGATGGCAAGGACGCCAAGCGAGGATCCATCCCCAAGGACATCCCTGCCGAGGAATTCGGGCTCGACTGGGCCGTAAAGCTGCTCTCCTTGCCTCGTTTGCTCGGCAATCATCCGGAAACCGGCAAGCCCATCAGTGCCAGCATTGGCCGCTATGGGCCTTATCTGGCGCATGACGGGAAATATGCGCGCCTTCAATCCACGCGGGACGTGTTCGAAACCGGCATGAACGCTGCGGTTGTCAAGCTTGCAGAGGCCGCCAATGGCGGTGGACGTGCACGAAATGCGGCCCGTGAGCCCATCAAGGTGCTTGGCAAGCACCCGCGCACGGATCTGGACATCAAGCTCATGGAAGGTCGCTATGGCGTTTATGTCACTGATGGTGCGACTAATGCCACCTTGCCAAAGACATTGACACAGGACGATCTGACGCTGGAGGAAGCGGCTCAATTGCTCGACGAGCGTGCGGCCAAGGGGCCAAGCAAGAAAAAGGCTGGGTCCTCTTCCAGAAAGAAAGCGCAGACGCGCAAGCCAAGCAAAAAATGAGTCCCGGATGCCTGTCGGACTCCTATCTCCTGCAGGCTTCCGAACTGTCTCCCACAGTCGACAACCGCGTCAGATGGGCGTCTCCGATCCTGACGGATGATGCGGCGCATTGGCGTAGTTGAAATCTGACCTTGCGAGCATGAAAATCCAGCGACACCCGCCGGAATTTTTCCATCAGATCGGTGCCAATCAGGAGTGCAGGTCGACCGGATAATCCAAACACGCCAAATGGCGGCGCATCGGCAAACGCAATCGGAACATTGCGCAGGAGCACAGGACCAAGTCGCAACTCGGCAACATTCGCGATCTGAAGATTGATCTTCACTCCGGTTACGCCTGTCGCACCAACTGTTTGAAGAAGGTTTGAATTTTCCCGGATAAGCTTCTGACGAAGCGCGTGATTTCCAATGGTGATTTCCGAGCCTGTGTCAATCACGGCATCGACCGATCTGCGATTTGCGGTGGCCTGGGTCAGGATGAGCTGACCCCTCTGGAGCCGGGCAGTGACGATGATTTCTCCATCCAGTCGCGGTGCCGGGCGCTTCGCATCTTCGATATTGATCACCCGATTCTCGAAATCCATCATCAGTCGCTGTTCGGTCAGCGCGTCGATGCCGACCATGCCTTCTGCACCAAGGTCGCGCTCATGCAACAGCGGTAGCTCGAGATCGCGAACGACACTTTTGCCAAGCCCGAGCTCATCGACAAGCACCCGCTCAACCTGTGAGCTTGCTGTCATGCTGTGCAGTGTAACCGGCGTTCCGGCGGGGAGCTGCAAATTTCGGGCAATGTTGGTTCCAATGACAGACGTATCTGCGCCGCTATCGACGACAAATCGAAACGGTCCATGACCATTGACCTGAACGCCCACGGTCATCCGGGTTCTAACCTTGCGGGTGTCGATATCTTCGCCGCCAATCACCAGGGAATTGTCGATTACAGCAGGTGAAAGCGGCCGCATTCCAGTCTTGGGGCGGTCGGCCTTTGTGCCTTGATCTTGTGCAGAAAGGCCGGAGCTGGCGGCGGAAAGGCCAACGGCCAAAACTGCCACAATATGACTCAACACAACATTCTTCGTGGTTCGACGCATCATCTTGTCCTCGAACCCATCCCTGCACTGTCATGTTTGACCGCGCGGCGCCCGGATTGCAAGCGACATTCCCCCTCATCCTGCCATTGTGGCAACGGTTTGGAGTGTGGGGGAATGCGACTAACAGCCGTGTAGTGCAGGGCGTCTAGGCCAGATTCAGCCTGGCCTCGACCAGATCGAGTGGCATTGACCCGCCGCCGAGCACGCCGACATGAAAATCCCGAATGTCAAATCGTTTGCCTGCCTTGGCCTTCATCCGTTCGCGCAAGGAAAGCAGTCGCAATTGCCCAAGCTTGTATCCCAGCGCCTGCCCCGGCCAGGTCATGTAACGTTCAATTTCAGCTGTCACCCTGCTACTGGCAACACCGGTCGCCTCCAGCATCCAGGTGATGGCGGCCTCTCGAGTCCAGCGTTTATGATGCAGGCCAGTGTCAACCACGAGCCTGACAGCCCTGAACAACTCGTCCTGAAGTCGGCCAAGATCGCCAAGCAGATCATCCTGGTAGGCGCCCAGTTCAGCCATCAGGCGTTCGGCATAGAGCGCCCAGCCTTCTGCATAGGCGTTGAAGCTGGCGATCTTGATGAGTGTTGGGACTTCTCCCAATGCGGCGGCGATTGAACCCTGCGTGTGATGACCGGGTACGCCTTCATGGAAACTCAACGTGGGCAGCCGTAGCCGCGCGACGGCGGTCATGTCGCGCAGGTTTATCCAATATGTTCCGGGACGTGTGCCATCCAGGGATGGGCCGTCATAATAGCCACCGGGGGCCGATGCTTGCGTCGCAATTGGGACGCGTTTGACCAGAAGGGCTTGTCGCGGGATCAGGCTGGCGGGCAAAAGCTCTGCATAACGTGCCTCAGCCAGTTTCACCTTTGCCCGCACATAATCCAGCAGCTCTTCCCGGCCAGCATCGCTGTCTGCAAATTGATTCGCCGGGTCTTTCGCCAGGGCCAGCATACGAGCGCCGATGCTGCCCTGAGTCATGCCTTTGCGCGCAAGCAGAGTATTCATTTCTGCGGAAATGCGGGCCACTTCATCCAGGCCGATCTGGTGGATGTCATCGGGTGAGAGATCCGTGTCTCCCAATGTCCTTACGTTTGCCGCATATAGGGCAGGGCCGTCTGGCAGGGCCCACAGTCCCGCATCCGTCCTTGGATTCCGTAGCATGACCAGAAGCTCGGCTCGCAGCTTTGCCATGGCGGGTCTTACGCGCCTTTGCAGGGCTGTGATCGCTCGCCGAGCCGCAGTTTCGCGGATTCGAAAGGACAGGCCAGCCGCTTGTGTTCTGACCTTGAGGGCTTCGATGATTGGTTGCTTGGCCGCACTCCCTGCCAGAATTGAGTCCAATATGGGAATGGTCTTGGCAAGCAGGGCTTGCGGTGGAGTGCATCCAGCCGCCGCATCCGCGCGAATCTTTTCAATCACTCCGTCAATGGCGACTCCGAAGCCATCAAG
>CAYSCC010000154.1:0-4867 GCA_964429375.1 uncultured Chakrabartia sp. | reverse complement strand
GCACCGCCCGAGGCCCAGCCCCGCCACGCGGCGCACTTCAGGATTTGACGTCAGGTGAAAGAGGCTTCGGTCAATCCGGTACATATATTCGCTGACCTCTTCGACCATCAGGATATGGTCCGTCAGATCCGGCTGGAGCGACGTCCCTAGCAACTGGCTGAATACGGTCAGGTTGAACGCGACGCACTTGTTCACCGGGCCCGTCAGCGGCGGGGCCAGGCGCAACTGGCTGTGTGTTTCCAGCGGTGCAGTAGGACTCAGCGGATTCATCAGCCAGGCAAGACCCCGAAGGACGGCTGCGTCTCCGCCGTCGCGGTTCAGGTCTGAGGGCATGGGGCCATGGGCAACCCGCCCGATTCCCCGCGCGTAAAGACCGGCAAGCAGGAACCCGGCATCGCTATAGCCAAGGTAGAGCTTGTCCCGTGCTGCTGGACCCATTGCCCGAATGGCGGGTTCCGCGACCCGACATGCGCCATACCCCCCGCGCGCGAACCAGATCGCATCAATTGACGGATCGTTGGCCATCCCGACCAGCGCATCAATGCGCTCGGCGTCGGCACCGGCAAAATGCCCCTGCGAGAGGAAGCATTGCGGATGAAACACGAACTCGGGGGCGTTGTCGCCATAGGTGTCCCGGGCCAGCGCAGCGAGGCGGTCCGGAATGGACGGATCCAGCGTGCAGGATGGCGCGACGAGTCCGATCCTCATCGTTCTACTGCCCAAAGGTGTTGCATTGTGAAGGGTCTCCTGTCTCAAGGCCTCGCTTGAGCCAGGACATGCGTTGCTCAGCCGACCCATGGGTAAAACTTTCGGGGACGACCACGCCCTGCGTCGCCCGCTGGAGCACGTCGTCTCCGATCTGGTGCGCGGCCCGCATTCCTTCTTGCACATCACCCGGCTCAAGCCGTTCGCGATTGTGGGCGGCCCAGACTCCGGCGTAGCAATCTGCCTGCAACTCCATTGCGACCTGAAGGCGGTTGCCCTGTATGCGACCAGCGGTCTGCTGCGCTGCCTGCACTTTTTCCGCAACGCCCGTCAGCTTCTGGACATGATGGCCAACTTCGTGCGCGATCACATAGGCTTGGGCAAAATCGCCAGCCGCGCCAAAGCGCTGAGAGAGCTCCCCATAAAAGTCCGTGTCCAGATAGATGCCTTCGTCCGCAGGACAGTAGAAGGGCCCCATTGCAGATTGGGCGGCTCCGCAGCCCGATTGTCCGCCCCCTGAATAAAAGGCAATGTGCGGCGGACGATACCGCTTATCGGGAAAAAGCGCAGTCCAGGTCAGCGTTGTTGATTTGAGCGCCTGGCACGAGAATCTGCTGGCTGCATTTGCATCGCAGCCTTGCCCGGCAGGAGCAGCCTGGTCTTGGGGCGCAACCTGGGTCGGCATTCCGCCAGGGTCGACCCCAAGGATTTGCATCGGGTTTACCCCGAACACCAATGCGATGACAATGACGAGCGCCAGCGTACCACAGCCCATCGAACGCCCCAGTGGTAGTGCACCTCCTCCCATTGGAAAGCCGAAGCGACCACCCCCGGATCCGCGCTGATCGTCGACTTCGACATCCGATGTGTCCATATCGTCCAGCCGCATCGACTGATCTCCCACCAGTTCTCATTGCCAATCATGACGCCCAGCATTGCGAGCGTCGAGAGCAAATTGTCGAACTCCGGGCTCTTTTCGGCCACAAAGGGCCGAGGATCGTCCTGCTGGTCGGGCTTGCGCAGAGACACTGGCCCTGCAATTGGGGCAAGGCATGTAGCCACGAAAGAAAGGTGTTCCATGTTCCTCAAAGGCAAGACAGCCCTTATCACCGGTTCGACATCTGGCATTGGCGCAGCCTATGCTTCGGCACTTGCCGCAGAAGGCGCAAATGTCATGATCAATGGCTTTGGGGACTCTGCAGCCATTGCCGCGCAATGTGCAAATCTCGCAGCTGCCAGTGGTGCGCGTGCGGTTTATCATGGAGCAGACCTGACAGTCACCGAAGAGGTCACAGCGATGGCCGACGCTTGCGCGAGCGAATTTGGCGGCGTTGACATCCTGATCAACAATGCCGGGATCCAGCATGTCTGTCCGGTTGATGAGTTTCCCGTCGACAAGTGGCGGCAGATGCAGGCGATCATGGTCGACGCGCCATTCCTTCTGATCCGGTCCTGCCTGCCTCATATGAAAGCAAAGGGGTGGGGACGGATCATATCCACGGCCAGCGCCCATGCCAGTGTCGCCAGCCCCAATAAGTCGGCCTATATTGCCGCCAAGCATGGCGTGCTTGGCCTCACACGCGGCGTGGCCATGGAAGTCGCCGAAAAGGGCATCACAGTGAACGTGATTTCGCCCGGCTATGTCTGGACCCCGCTGGTCGAAAACCAGATTCCCGATACAATGCGCACGCGCGGCATGACCCGCGACCAGGTGCTCAACGATGTCCTTCTGGCGGCTATCCCCCAGCGCAAGTTCGTCATGCCGGATCAGGTTGCTGCGATGGCTGTTTTCCTGTGCACCGACAGCGCAAGCGCGATCACAGGTGCGAATCTCGCGGTCGATGGGGGATGGACCACGCAATAGGCGCTTAGCTGCGGGCCTTCTGCCTGCTATCCAGAGCAGGAAGAAGAGAGGGTCGCATGTTTTCTGTACGTGGTTGTCTTTTCGTTGTTTTTGCAGTTTTGACGTCAGCCGTGCCTGCACAGGCCGGGCGCCTTCAGACAACGGGTCCAATTGACTGGAAACATGTCGTAACACCCGCTGACATGGATCGTATCAAGGCGTGGCGCGCGGCCTTCGTGAAGGCGCTGGACAATTCAAAGGTGCGCGGCAATGCATCCCGCATTGCCAGCGAGGGAGCATTGCTTGATCCCGATTCTGCAATGGGCGGTCCGGGCCCGAAGCCTGGCCGCTACCGCTGCCGCGTCATCAAGCTTGGGGCAAAGACGCCCTCGATGCCCGCATTCACGGTTTACCCCGATTTCGCTTGCGTGGTGGCCGATGAAGGGGAAGTGCTGAGTTTTGCCAAGATCGGCGGGTCTCAACGCCCTGTTGGCCTGATCTTTCCGGGCGATGATCGGCGCCAGATCTTTCTTGGCACGATGATGCTGGGCGATGAAACCAGACCGATGGATTATGGCCGGGATGCGCTGCGCGACATGGCCGGGACGATCGAAAGGATTGGGCCGGACCGTTGGCGCCTGATCCTTCCCTATCCCCATTTTGAATCTGTCATGGATGTGATTGAGCTGGTCCCGCAAGCCTGACTTGGCCTTTGCGTGATGCGGCCTTAAAGTCCCCCCAACCAGAATCAAAAAGGGTGGACCCATGCTATTTTTGACCGCCTTGGCCGCAGCCGCAACGCAGCCGCCACAACTGTCCAAGACAGCCGATTGCAAGCCCATGCTGACCCTTGCTTCCCGCGATCGCGAAGTCGCCGAAGCCCCTGCCGTGCCGCAGCAGCAGCGCAACGATCAGCCACCCCGGCCCAAGCGCCGCTGTCTTACGCTGGCAAGCGCATGAAGGGCGCCATTCTGTTCGCAGCTGCGCTTGCAGCCACCCCGGCGTCTGCCGAAACGGTCCGCGATGCGGTGGCGGCAGACATGCCTGCGCTGCTGGCCATCTACCGGGACTTGCACGCCAACCCGGAACTCAGTTTTGAAGAGGTGAGGTCCGCTGCCAGGTTGGCTGCCGAAGCGCGCAAATTGGGTTTCGAAGTGACGACGAATGTTGGCGGCCATGGGGTTGTTGCCGTGATGCGCAATGGACCGGGACCGACTCTGATGATCCGTGCGGACATGGATGGCTTGCCCGTCACCGAACAGACGGGATTGCCCTTTGCATCCAAGGTCACGGCTGTTGGGGCCGGTGGAGTGCAGACAGGGGTGATGCATGCCTGCGGTCACGACACGCATATGACAGCGTGGATCGGCACGGCCCGTCGGTTGGCGGCCATGAAGTCACAATGGTCGGGCACGCTGGTGATGATCGGCCAACCGGCAGAGGAGCGCGTGGCGGGAGCGAGGAAAATGCTCGATGACGGGCTGTTCACACGTTTTCCCAAGCCCGACACGGTCATTGCCTTTCACGACAATTCGGGCCTGCCCGCAGGAGTGATCGGCTATACTGTCGGGCCGGCCCTGGCCAATGTGGACGGCATCGACATCAAGGTTCGCGGGGTGGGAGGGCATGGTGCCGTTCCGCAGCTGGCGCGGGACCCCATTGTTCTGGCGGCTCGCATTGTGACCACGCTGCAGACACTGGTGGCTCGCGAAATCAGCCCATTCGATACGGCCGTTGTGACTGTCGGCAGCTTTCATGCCGGATCAAAGCGCAACATCATTTCGAACGAAGCGAATTTGCAGCTGACCGTGCGATCCTATGCGCCGGACGTCCGCGCCCATTTGCTTGACGGTATTGCGCGTATCGCCAGGGGTGAGGCAATTGCCGCGGGCTTGCCGGAAACGCTGATGCCTGTCGTCAGCAGCGACGGGGAGTCGGCGGATGCCACGGTCAATACGCAAGAGCTTACCTTGCGCATGGCAAAGCTCTTTTCGGATCGTTTCGGGAAGGATCGGGTCAAGGAAGTTCAGGCTTCAACGGCCAGCGAGGACTTTGGCGTCTTCTACCTCACGGACAAATCGATCCAGAGTCTCATTTTCTGGGTGGGAGGCGTCCCTCAGGACAAATGGGATGCAGCTGGCGGGGATGTCGCCAAACTCCCCTCGCTTCATTCTCCATTTTGGGCACCCGATGCCGAAAAGGTCATTGCGACCGCAAGCGAAGCGCTGACCGCGGAAGCACTTGATATCCTCCCAATCCATAAGCGAGTTTGTGCAGCGTAGTACAACCACCGTATTTGGTGGAATGGTTAAGTTGAGC
>CAYSCC010000153.1:0-4867 GCA_964429375.1 uncultured Chakrabartia sp. | reverse complement strand
TTTGTTTAAATTCGAACTATTTCCACTCTATTCGGGACAATTGTCCCTAAATCCGGGGTGGTCTGTGCAGCCCTGCCGTGATCTGGCAGGGCTGCACGCCCATTCCTTACTTCTTGCTGTCGCGTGCCTTGAGGGCTTCGCCGAGGATATCGCCAAGCGAAGCGCCTGAGTCGGACGAGCCATATTGTGCGACGGCTTGTTTTTCTTCGGCAAGCTGCATGGCCTTGATCGAAAAGTTCGGCTTCTTCGAACGATCGAAACCGATAACCATCGCATCGAACTTCTGGCCGACCTGGAAGCGATCCGGACGCTGCTCGTCACGGTCCCGGCCAAGGTCCGTGCGCTTGATGAAGCCGGTTGCGCCATCTTCACCTGCCTGAACTTCGAGGCCGCCATCGCGAACCTCAAGCACAGTCACGGTCGTGATGGCGTTCTTGGCGAGCCCACCAGATGCGGAACCTGCGGCTCCACCAACTGACGGCGCACCCTTTTCAAGCTGCTTGATGCCAAGCGATATCCGCTCCTTCTCGACATCGATATCCAGCACCACGGCCTTGACGGTTTCACCCTTGCGATGCAGCGCAAGCGCTTCCTCACCGGAAATTCCCCACGCGATATCCGACATGTGGACCATGCCGTCGACATCGCCTTCAAGACCAATGAACAGGCCGAACTCGGTCGCATTCTTGACTTCGCCCTCGATCTGGCTTCCGACAGGATGTTCGGCTGCGAAGGCTTCCCAAGGATTGTTGATCGCCTGCTTGAGGCCCAATGAAATGCGGCGCTTGTCCGTATCGACCTCGAGCACGATCACATCGACTTCCTGGCTGGTCGAAACGATCTTGCCCGGATGAACGTTCTTCTTGGTCCAGCTCATTTCGGACACATGCACAAGGCCCTCGATCCCGGGCTCCAGTTCCACGAACGCGCCATACTCGGTGATGTTGGTCACCCGGCCCGAGAGCCGCGCACCAATCGGATAGGTCTGCACTGCGGCTTCCCATGGATCGCTTTCAAGCTGCTTCATGCCGAGCGAGATGCGCTGCGTATCCTTGTTGATCCGGATGATCTGAACCTTGACGGTATCTCCGATGTTGATGACTTCGGACGGATGGCCGACACGCTTGTAGCTCATGTCCGTCACGTGAAGCAGCCCATCGATGCCGCCAAGATCGACAAAGGCGCCATAATCGGTGATGTTTTTGACAATGCCATCGATCACCTGGCCTTCGGCGAGAGTCGAGATGAGGCCAGTGCGGGCTTCGGCACGGGTTTCCTCGAGGATCGCACGCCGCGACACGACAATGTTGCCGCGCTTGCGGTCCATCTTGAGGATCTGGAATGGCTGCGGGATATCCATCAGCGGCGTCACGTCGCGAACCGGGCGGATATCGACCTGCGAGCCGGGCAGGAAGGCGACGGCACCCGAAAGATCCACTGTAAAGCCACCCTTGACGCGACCGAAGATCACGCCTTCGACCCGACTGGACTTGGCAAACTCGGTTTCCAAGGCATCCCATGCAGCTTCGCGGCGCGCGCGGTCGCGGCTCAGCATTGCTTCGCCATTCACATTTTCGACCCGGTCAACATAGACTTCCACCGTGTCACCCACGTTGAGGTCAGCTTTCTGGCCGGGTGCTGCAAATTCGCGCAGAGGAACGCGGCCTTCGCTCTTGAGGCCTACGTCAATCACGGCATGATCGTTTTCAATCGCCGTAACGGTGCCCTTGACCACGCGGCCTTCAAAGCCCTGATCTTCGCCACCAAGTGATTCATTGAGAAGCGCTGCGAAATCGTCGCGCGTCGGATGTGCGGCTGTCGCCATAATGTGAGTTCCTAAATTGACATTTTCCGGCCGTCCGGTTGGTTCCGGAGGTCTTGTGGCCGAACCGCCATGCGGACCCCATGCCCGCACAGCATCCATTGGTCGAAAAGGAACGCGAAGGGACGAAATCTGGTTGAGCGCCAATTGGGCGGTCAGGGCCGAGTTCGGGCCTCCACGAGCGCAAACGCCCGCCGGACGGCGGCGCCTATAGTCAAATCCTGCCGTTCGGGCAAGCCCGGTTCAATTCCCGAGCCGCGCCTCGACAAGGGCGATTGCCCGCTTGACCGCATCGTCGACGCTCAAATCACTGGTGTCGAGCAAATCGGCATCATCGGCGCGCCGCATCGGGGCATCGGCACGGCTGGCGTCGCGTTCGTCTCGCGCAAGGATGTCCGCCAGGATTGCGGGATAGTCACGCTCACGATCTTCGAAGTGACGGCGCCTGGCCCGCACTTCCGCGCTCGCCGTCACATACAGCTTGGCATCGGCATTCGGAACGATCACCGTGCCAATATCGCGTCCATCGAGCACGGCTCCGCCTTCCTGGGCTGCGAAATCACGCTGCCGCTTGAGCAGGGCAGCGCGCACCTTCGGATGAACAGAGACGCGAGATGCAAGGCCTCCGGCCGCTTCGCTTCGCAATGCAGGATCGGCCAGCAGCGCATCATCGAACTGGCAGGCCCTGAGTGCATCCGCCTCGGTATCGGGATCGCCGCCATGTCTTGCAGTCTGCATGCCAACAGCGCGATACAGCAGGCCGGTATCAAGCAGCGGCAAGCCAAAATGGGCTGCAAGCGCACGAGCAATGGTGCCTTTCCCCGATGCGGCGGGTCCGTCGACTGCGATGATCATGCGCGGCGCTCCCTTATGGCAGAAATCAATCCGGCCAGGGCAATGACGGCCCAAGCCCCCTCGAGCACGACGGCAGCCAGATTGAAGTGGACATAAAGCGAAATGAGCAGGAAAATTGCCCCGACGAGATTGACCGCATTGAACAGGAGTTTGTTGAGAACAGCGGCCTGGTTTGCATAGGCAAAGGCGCCGATAAACAGAATGCTGCCGCAAATCCCGATCGCGTCGGCAACCGCGCCGTTCATCGGCTCGGGCCCAATTGTTCCAGCATCGCCTCGAAACCTGGAAAGCTTGTCGCCACGGGCGCCATGTCATCAACCTCCAACCCGTTCACCGCATTCAGGCCGGCAATGGCAAAGCTCATCGCAATTCGGTGATCAAGGGCCGCCTCAATGACGGGCGTCGCGCTCCCGCATTGGAATGGATCGCCACCCCGTCCGTGGATCGTCAATCCGTCCTCATGTTCCTCGACGTTCACGCCTAGCGCGCCGAGCCCCTTTGCCATCAATGCAAGCCGATCCGATTCCTTCACGCGCAATTCTTCAAGGCCGGACGTCCGCGTTACACCCTCAGCCATTGCCGCGGCGATAAACAGGATCGGAAATTCATCTATCATGCTCGGCGCAACATGAGGCGAGACATCGATTCCGGAGAGCCTGCTGTGACGGGCCGTGATATCCGCGACGGGCTCTCCTCCAACGTCGCGTCGATTCTCGAAGCTCAGATCGGCACCCATTTGGGTCAGCACTTCAAACAGGCCTGCCCGTGTCGGATTCATGCCAACATTGGTGACTGTCACCTCGGACCCCGGGGTGATGAGCGCAGCAACCACCGGAAAGGCCGCGGACGAAGGATCGCCCGGCACGACAATGTGCTGCGGTTTCAGATCGCCTTCGCCAGTGATGGCAATTATTCTGGTCCCGTCCGTCTCAATCTGGACCTCAATCTCTGCGCCAAATCCCCTGAGCATTCTTTCACTATGATCGCGCGTCGGCACAGGTTCGATGACCCGCGTCACGCCCGGCGCATTGAGCCCTGCCAGCAAAATGGCCGATTTGACCTGAGCCGATGCCATGGGAAGCCGATAAGTCATGGGCACGGCAGGACAGGCCCCCTGCACCATCATGGGAAGGCATTGGGCCCCGCCCCGCCCAGGCGTGGCAGAGAAGGACGCTCCCATGAGCGAGAGAGGTGCGCTCACACGCTCCATCGGTCGCCGCGAAAGCGACGCGTCCCCTACAAAGGTCGCGGTGATGTCATGGCTGGCGACGAGGCCCATGAGCAAGCGAGTCGATGTTCCGGAATTGCCCATCTCCAAAGCTGTCCGCGGCTGCAGCAACCCGCCAACCCCAACACCATGAACACGCCAGATGCCATTGACATCGCGTTCGATGCTGGCTCCCATCGCGCGCAGGGCGGCCGCGGTGGCATGGACGTCCTCTCCCTCCAGAAGCCCCGCGATCACGCTTTCGCCCACGGCGAGCGCCGAAAGCATCAGGGAACGATGCGAGATCGACTTGTCTCCGGGGATCTCCACACGTCCCCTGAGAGGGCCGACAGGTGAAAAGGTCTTTGGGTTCGGCATGGACGCGGCTTTTGACAGCGGCGTCCCGCTATGGCAAGGCGCGCCGCTCACCGGGTTCGACCCGGAGTTCCAGAATTCAAGTTGAAAGGTTTTGAGGCTCATGGTGAAGCCTGAATGGGGTACGAAGCGTACCTGCCCGAAATGCGGCGAGCGCTTTTATGATTTGACCAAGGAAGAACCGGTAACGTGCATCGCCTGCGGCAATGCCTGGTATCCCGAGCCTGTGCTCAAGTCCAAACAGCCCATGCCGTTTGAAGAGGCCAAGAAGATCGATCCGGAGAAGGTCGATGATGATTTGGCCGATGATCTGGATATCGATGTGGATGAAGACGCCGAAGTCTCTCCGGACGATGAAGTCGATCTTGGCGGTGACGATGATCTGGGCGTCGATACAGGGGATACGTCAGACGAGAGCTGACGCTTGATTTCGCGGCAGCGCCCGACTAAGGCGCTGCCTGCTCATGGGGCCTTAGCTCAGCTGGGAGAGCGCTACACTGGCAGTGTAGAGGTCAGCGGTTCGATCCCGCTAGGCTCCACCAGGCAGTCCACGGTGTCCGTCGTCAGAACATTTGGCGCAACTTGCGGCGTAAATTAGCGGAGTGCGG
>CAYSCC010000152.1:0-4887 GCA_964429375.1 uncultured Chakrabartia sp. | reverse complement strand
TTCCTTCTGGCGCACAGCAGTTGCGCCAACAGGTTGCCCAACCAAACATAGGCACCAGGGGTCTCAATGTCTGTTACGACCGTTCCTATTCAGCCCATTGAAAAGGGCTCGCTTGCAAAACTTTGGGGTGGCGTAGCCCTGGCAGTGTTGATTGCGGGCGGTGCTGCATGGTGGGGCACTGAAAAGGCCGTCTCCGGCGCATGCAGTGCGCGGGCCTTTGCAGAAGAAGGCAAAGGCGTTTCAGCCGTTGAGAAGACAGACAGCGGGCTCCAGTTCCAGACAGTGCGTGCCGGCTCCGGTCCCAAACCGTCAGATGCTGACGTGGTGCTGGTAGGATACAAGGGCACGCTGCCTTCGGGCAAGGAATTCGATTCCAATCCCCGTGCTGCTTTCCCGGTCCAAGGCCTTGTTCCGGGGTTTTCCGAAGCACTCAAGAAGATGCAGCGTGGGGGCAGCTACAAACTCTGCATCCCGCCTGCGCTGGGCTATGGCGCGCAGGCGAACGAGCGCATTCCCGCCAACTCCACCCTGCTGTTCGACGTCGAACTGATCGACTTCAAGAGCATGGCGGAAGTGCAGGCGATGCAGCAGCAGCAGCAGATGCAGCAGCAAGGCGCGCCCGGCGAACTGCCGCCGGGGATGATACCCGGCCAATAATCGCATTGCGCAAAGGCGCCTAGCGCCCCGTTGACTCTTATTCCGCCTCGGTTGGATGAAGGCTCATGCCCGACCGGCCGGGACGCAGTGCAGCAAACCATGTCAGCGGGTTGAACAGCTGAGTGGTTCCATCAAGCGAAAATGTGATGAATTCGGCCCGGCCGCCGAGATTCTCCCAAGGAACAGGCCCGCCAAGTCCCCTGTCCTCAAGCGAGAACCGGCTATCCGCCGAACGATCGCGATTATCCCCCATGAGGAACACATGGCCAGCTGGAATCGTAATGGGCGCGTAAATATCCGAATCATACCGGAAGCCGAGATCAATGGTGTCATAGCTGCGGCCGTTTGGCAGCGTTTCGCGCACAATTGGCATCCGGCAATAGGCGCGGCCATCGGGCGCACGCACCTTCAGGCCCGGATAATCTGAGTCGTTGCATGTTGCATTGGCGTCGACCGGGATCATGTCATAACGCACAGGGGCCCGTTTCACGGGAACTCCGTTCAGAATGACAGTTCCGTTGCGCACCTCAAGTCTATCGCCGGGCAATCCGATCACGCGCTTGATATAGTCTTCCTTGACGCCCGGCGGCGCGGCGATCACGACATCCCCACGTTCCGGCATCTTGCCCCACACTCTGCCCTTCATGAACGGCAGCAAATGGAAAGTGGGAGACACGAATGACCAACCATAGGGATATTTGGTCACCACAAGGCGATCCCCGACCAGCAGGCCTGGCATCATCGATTCCGATGGAATGAAGAAGGGCTTGGCCACGAAGCTGTGAAATCCGAGCACTGCCAGCACTAGCCAGAAGACACCTTTGACTTCCGCCCACCAATCAACTCCCGGCTTTTTCCCGGCTTGCGCGGCCTTGTTCTTGTCGGCTGCAGTTTCCGTCATGTCTGTCACAGGTCTTCAGTCTTTCGGATTGGGCAATGCTTCGATGATCACAAAGGCTTGGGCCCATGGATGATCATCGGTGAGCGTAAGGTGAATGTGCGCCGAATGACCAGCGGGAATCATCGCGTCAAGCCTTGCACGGGCGCCGCCGCAAAGTGCCAGGGTGGGAGCACCCGAAGGCGCGTTCACCACGCCGATATCCTTCATGAAAACGCCCGCCTTGAAGCCGGTGCCGACCGCCTTTGAAAAGGCTTCCTTGGCCGCAAATCTCTTCGCATATGTCCCGGCCTTGGTGAATGGCCGCCGCGCCGCTTTTGCGCGTTCGGTCTCTGTAAAGACTCGGGCTTCGAACCGTTCGCCAAAGCGATCGAGCGATTTCTGGATCCGGTCGATGTTGCACAAGTCTGAGCCGAGTCCGATGATCATCGCGCAGCATCCATCAGTGCGCGCATTTTGCTCACGCTGCCCTCAAGCCCGCAAAAAATAGCTTCTCCGATCAGAAAATGGCCAATGTTGAGTTCCATGATCTGCGGAATGGCCGCAATCGGCGCAACATTGTCGTAGGTGAGGCCGTGGCCCGCATGCGGTTCAATGCCGTTCTTCGCGGCAAGCGCAGCCGCATCAGCGATTCGCCTCAGTTCCTGCGCCCGCTCCTCACCCTCAAGGTGGGCGTAGCGGCCGGTATGGAACTCCACAACGGGAGCCCTGAGCCGAATCGCTGCCTCGATCTGTCTTGGTTCAGGCTCGATGAACAGGCTGACACGTATGTTGGCTGCGGTTAGCTCGCTGACGAACGACATGAGCATGTTTCCCTGCCCGGCCGCATCCAGACCGCCCTCTGTCGTTCTTTCCTCCCTTCGCTCCGGGACAATGCAGGCAGCATGTGGCCGATGCTTCAGAGCAATCTCAAGCATTTCGTCTGTGGCTGCCATTTCGAGATTGAGAGGAATGGTGAGGGCCGCCATCAGCCGAGCAAGGTCATCATCACGAATATGCCGACGATCCTCCCGGAGGTGCGCTGTAATTCCGTCAGCACCGCTGCGCGCCGAAATCAGTGCGGCTGACACGGGATCCGGATGATCGCCGCCGCGCGCATTCCGAATCGTTGCGACATGGTCAATATTGACGCCAAGGCGCAGCTTACCAGTCAAGCGGCGTCCTTTCTGCTGCCGGGCTTGATGGCCGGTATGGCGAGAAGTTCAGGCGGCAGGGCATCTGCCGCATAAGTCGGCACTTCCAGCCGGATCAATGGAAAGAAGGGCACGCCGAGATCTGCGGAGCCGTTTGAACGATCAACAAGGGCTCCTGCCGCCACGACTTTCCCGCCTGCCGCCTCGATCGCCGCGATCGCTTCCCGGGAAGAAAGCCCGGTCGTCACCACATCTTCCATCATCAGCACGCGCTGGCCGGGCTCCAGCCTGAAGCCACGACGGAGTTCGAACACACCGTCGGGCCGCTCCACAAAAAGAGCTTCGACGCCAAGCGCACGCCCCATTTCGTGGCCGATGATGATTCCGCCCATCGCAGGTGAAACCACGATGTCGATACTGTCCCGAATCTCTGCGGGAAGCCTTGAGGCGAGTTCATTAGCCAGCTTGGCCCCGCGGGCAGGATCAGCAAGCACCCGCGCGCATTGAAGATAGCGAGGACTGCGCAAGCCGGAGGACAAAATGAAATGCCCCTCAAGCAGCGCCTCTGCGGCGCGAAATTCCGCCAAAATCTCGTCGTCCGTCACTTATTCGACCCTCGCATGGATTTTGCGCCCTGATAGGGATGCGGGCGCAGCGCCGCAAGCATGCTAAAAAAGTCCGCTTAGCGGCTTGAGGCTCCCGCCGCCCACGCGTATAGCCCGCCGCGAAGTGGTCTGCCGGAATGCGTCTCCATTGCAATCCGGCGTTCAATTCTTGGGGGTTCGGACGGAAAAGACATGTTGAAACTTAAGCCCTTTATCCTGGCGATCGGCTTGATGCTTGCGCCATCATTCGCAAACGCACAATCCGCTGCGGACGTTGCTCCTGCGCCGGTCGCTGCACAGGCGGCCCCGGTCGCGCAAGCCGCGCCTGCTGCAGCCGAGGAGACAAAGGCTCCCGAAACAACGATCGGCACGTCAAAATCCGACCCGAGTGTCGGGCAGCCCATCGAGGGAAAGATCGGGCTCCAGCCGCAGGTGACCAAATTGGGTGAACAGGCTGCATGGATGCACGACTATATCCTGATGCCTGTCATGGTTGGCATTTCCCTGCTTGTTCTTGGCCTGCTCCTCTTCGTCATGGCGCGCTATCGCAGGGCGGCGAACCCGGTCTCTTCAAAGACGTCGCACAACACAGTGATCGAAGTGGTCTGGACGCTCGTTCCGGTCTTGATCCTCGTTGGCATCGCCATTCCGTCAATCAGCCTGCTTGCTGCACAGTTCAAGCCCGCGCCGGCCAATGCCGTGACACTGAAGGCCATCGGCAACCAGTGGTACTGGTCCTATGAATATCCCGATCATGGCGTGAGCTTCGATGCGAACATGCTCAGCGATGAGGATGCCAAGGCCAAGGGAGAGCCCCGGCTTCTGGCGGTCGACAATCGCGTGGTCCTTCCTATCAACACGCCCATCAAGCTTGTGACGACCGCAAATGACGTGATCCACAGCTGGGCCGTGCCTGCCTTCTGGATTAAGCTTGATACGGTCCCGGGCCGACTGAACGAAACCACCTTCACTATTGAAAAGAAGGGCGTCTACTACGGTCAGTGTTCGGAGCTGTGTGGGGACCGCCACGGATTCATGCCGATTGGTGTCGAAGCCGTCAGCAAGGAAGATTTTGCGGCATGGGTTCGCGCAAAGGGCGGAAAAATGCCTGGCGACGCTGAATCGTCGGCTGCGCCTGCCGAAACTGGCGCGCCCGCTCCCGCATCCACTGCTGCTCCCGCAGCAGCCAAGAATTGAGGGTCTGATCAATGACTGAAGCTGTCGCAACTGCAAACGCCTTCGAAGGCGCACACGACCATGATCATCATGGAGCTGATCACAAGCCTGCGTTTTTTGCACGCTGGTTCATGTCCACCAACCACAAGGACATCGGAACGCTTTACCTGATTTTTGCCATTTTTGCTGGCATTATCGGTGGCGCGATTTCCGGCGTCATGCGTGCGGAACTCGCGCAACCCGGCATCCAGGTGCTGGAGAGCTTCGCGGGCTTCATGGGCAGTGACAGCCCGTATCACATGTGGAATTCGCTGATCACGGCCCACGGCCTGATCATGGTGTTCTTCATGGTCATGCCGGCAATGATCGGCGGGTTCGGCAACTGGTTCGTTCCGATCATGATCGGCGCACCGGATAT
>CAYSCC010000151.1:0-4912 GCA_964429375.1 uncultured Chakrabartia sp. | reverse complement strand
ATCCTCCGGCTCCACATTGACCTTTTCGTGGCCGATTCGTCCGGGCGTATAGGCGATAGCCTCGCTTTGCCACGCCTCGGTAAAGTAGTGTAGCCCGAGATAATGGGACCATACCACCGTTCTGGAGGCGCGGCTGGTAGCCGTCTCCAAGTTTCGCGCCAGGCTGCGGCACAGATCGCTTTCGGCCGAGGTATAGGATGGCTCGACCGCGTGCGGGATCGATAATGTGACCTCAAACCCGGTTTGCTTTCGCGCATCAGCGACAAGGGATTCCAGCTCTACTCGAACCTGGGCGACGGTCTCGCCCGGGTTTACACGCCGATCGACATAGAGTGCGCAATCGGGCGCGACAAAGCCGCTACCCAGATTGCCTGCGATGCGGCACATGGTAATCGAGGGTGCACTGGCCGCCGCTGGCTCGATAGCCACTGGACACGCGCGAGTTGAGTACTCCTTGCGGATCTCCATAATGCGTGACTGAACCCACATCATTGCCTCGATTGCATTACGCCCTTCATGTGCCCGCGCGCCATGCGCGGCCTTGCCGCGGATTGAGATCTTCGCCCAGACAAGGCCCTTGTAGCCGATGGTGATGATGCCGGGTCCGCCAAGGCTGCCGGCGATCACCCGGTCGGACCGCCCAATACCCACAGCTGCAACATAACCGGCCCCCGGCTCGCCCCCGATATAGGCATCTGGCGTCGCCGTCAGAAAGACCGACCGCTTCAGCCGAACACCGCTGGAGCGCAGCGCCTTGAGCGCCATGATCTGCGCGACGCTTCCTGCGCGCTCCTTTTTGGGCCCCCAATATAGATCGTAGTTGTTCGTAAAGTGCAGCCCGACGCGATCGCTCTCTCCTGCAAGACGTGCGGTCACAATTTGACGTGGCGCGAATTCGCCAAGCGACAGGTAATCCTGAGCATGTTCCAGATTTTCCCCCCAGCACTCCCGAAGGTATGATTCAGGAACTGTCACCTTGCCGACTTCGTCGGCCACGCCTGACAGGGCTTGGGCAATGCAGTTCACTGTCTGGGCGTAGCCATCAGCCGTTTGGGCGTTAGCGGGTATCCCGACCATGTCCGAGTGTGTCGCGAGGGCCTCCTCGGCAAGGTTACGCGCTGCATTTCGGATGGCAGCGATGGCGTCCTGGGTCATGCGTTCTGTTCCGTAGGTAAGTAACATGTAACATATTACATAGCGGAGCGTGGATGGCAATGCCATATTTTGCACGCTGCTGCCCAGCCTGTCGGATCGGACGGACCAATTGTGTCACTTTCCAAGTGATTAAGAATCCAAGCTGGGTCGGTTGGGCAAGGCTTTCCGGCGCGGCGCCACCACGACTGCCGTGTAGCAGCCGCTGTGGGGTGATCGGCAAAGCGGTTCTCATCGCCGACTGCCTCCCCTGCCGAAATGTGATTCGGAGAGCGCTCTTCCTGGCAAACCTTCAGCAGCCGGAGAGATGCGCACACCTGCGGCCTTAGGCTCTAACAGTCGGGGGCTTCCGGATGCAGGAACAACCGCTTGGACATTGCTCTTTCGCCCGTGGTGCCGGCTTGATGCCCTGCAACACTAGGGGTTGACGCAATCTGCTATGTAATATATTACCCATTACATATCACATAAGGAGAACGCAGTGCATGAGGTCTTGAGCCATTCCGGGGGGTATCCCAAATTGTACTCCGATGTCGTCAAGGCAAGAGGAACCTTCCTTTTCCTTGCCGGGCAGGTCGCGCTTCACCCAGATGGAAGTTGGGCCGAGGGCTTTGTCGCTCAAACAGAGCTTTCGCTCGAGAACCTGAAGAAGACCCTCGCGCTGTCGGGCGCCACCATCGACGATATCGTGAAGGTAACGGTGTTCCTGTCGGACGTACGCTACGGAGATGCTTTCAACGAGATCTATGCGCGCGTGTTCACCGAAAACCGCCCCGTGCGCACCCGTATTCAGTGTGGGCTGCTTGCGCCGGAGTGCCTGGTCGAAATCGACGTCATCGCAGTCATCGAAGAGCCGGAGAACTGATCGCCATGTCCAAGAGCTTTTGCTACACCATTGCCATGACCGCAATCTCCGCAGCACTTGCCTGCGTTTCGCCTGCAGCGGCCGACACCCTTGATGACATCAAGGCCGCCGGCAAGGTTCGGATCGGGATCCCGAACATCAATCCCTATGGCTATGTCGATGGAGAGGGAAATGTCACTGGTCAAGCGCCTGAACTGACCCGGGCCTTCTTTGCCGACATGGGGGTGACCGAAATCGAGCCGGTCGTCACTGAATGGGGCGCATTGATCGGCGGGCTGCTTGCCTCGCGTTTCGATATCATCAGCACAGGCATGTTGATCCAGCCCGAGCGATGCAAGCAGATTGCCTTCGGGAATCCGGAGTACAAGATCGTCAGCGCCTTTGCCGTCAAGAAGGGTAACCCAAAGGATCTGACCAGCTATCAGTCGATTGCGGAAAACGAGGACGCCCTCATCGGCATGCTGACAGGCGCGGGCGACATTCGTTATGCTGAACTTGCAGGGGTTCCAGAGGACCGGCGGGTTCTCTTCCCGGATTTCACAGCGGCACTGGCAGGCTTGCAGGCGGACCGCGTCGATGCGGTGGTTGCCTCGTCGATCACCATCCAGAACGCGCTGAAACGACTTGGAGATCCGGAAATCGAATATGCCGAACTAACCGAACAGCCCCGAGGCGAAGATGGCAATCCGGTGGTTAGCTATGGTGGCATGGGCTTCCGCAAGGAGGATTCGGCCTTGCGTGACTCCTGGAACGAATGGCTGGCAGGACAATTGGCGAGCGGTCGTGCGACCGAAATCATGCAGCCCTTCGGTTTCGGCCGGGAAACCCTGCCGCCGGCGGATGTGACCGCTGACCAGATCTGCGGCGAACCTCAGTGAAACGGAGCAAGGATAGATGACCATTAGTTTCTCATGCATGCGACTTATGACCGTCTCGCTGGCGCTCACGTTGGCTGCGGGTCAGGTTTCGGCTGATTCCCTTGCGACCATCAAGGAGCAGGGGTTCGCACGTGTCGGGTTTTCGAACGTGACGCCTTGGGGCTTCGTTGGAGAAAGCGGTGATCTCGAGGGAGTCGAGCCGGCCGTCGTTCGCGCTTTCCTTAAGGCGCAGGGAATTGAAGAGGTGGATGGCGTGCTGACGCAGTATGTGTCGCTGATCCCGGCCTTGCAGGCCGGACGCTTCGACATGATCGGCGCTGGGATGCAGATCCGGCCCGAACGGTGCAAGCAGGTTTCCTTCGGCGATCCGGAGTGGATCAGCCAACAGGCCTTTGCCACTTTAGCTGGCAATCCAAAACAGCTGACCAGCCTCGACGATGTTATCGCCAAGAAGGCCCGGCTAGGAGTCGTCAGCGGCGGGGCCGAGCGGGAATATGCCGCGCTGAACGGTGTCCCCGATGATCAGATCGTCGTCTTCCCGGATCTGGCCACGGTCGCAGCTGGCCTGCGAGCGGATCGCATCGATGCGGTGATGTTCTCGGCCATCTCGATACGGGGATTCGTCAAGACACAAAGCCAAGGCGACTTGGAAATGGTGTCCTTGAGCAAGCAACCCATCAGCAAGACTGGCAAACCCGCCATCGGATATGGCGCAATCGGTTTCCGTCAGGGCGACGATGCGCTGATCGCGGCCTGGAACGACTGGCTGCGCGAAGCGAAGCGCTCGGGCGAGCTGCTGCGCCTGCTGGAGCCTTACGGACTGGCAGCCTCGGATATCGCGCCTGAAGACATCACCGCTGCAAGCTTGTGCGCTGAATAATGACGGATGATGGTCTTCTAGACTTTCTGATGCGGATCGCTCCGGCTCTTGGCCGGGGCGCTCTCGTATCCATCGAAGTGGCACTGGTGGCTGCCGTCGGTGCGTTAATGATCGGCTTTGTCACCGGACTCGCCCGGCTTTCGCCGCATTGGTATGTCCGTCTGCCGTTCACGGTCTACGTGGAAGTCTTCCGGTCGACTTCGTCTCTGGTGCAGATATTCTACTTCTTCTACGTTCTGCCGTTGGTTGGCATCCGCCTTGAAGCGTTTATGACCGGAACACTGGTCTTGTCACTGAACTTCGGCGCCTATGTCTCGGAAGTCGTGCGATCGGCGGTTCAATCGGTTAATCCAGGGCAGGCGCAGGCGGGGATTGCCCTGAACATGACCCGGAACCAGATCTTCCGGCGCGTTGTCCTACCGCAGGCTTTTCCGGTCATGTTGCCTGCCTTGGGCAACTATGCCCTTGAACTGGTCAAGGCTACATCGCTGGTCTCACTGATCACAATCACCGAGTTAACTTTTGCAGGCTCGCAACTGGTGCAGTTCTATGGCCGTCCGACAACCATTTATCTGGCGGTCTTTGCGATCTATCTCGTTCTCGCCCTGCCGCTGGTCTCCCTGAACCGGCATCTGGAAAAACGTGCTTCCGGTACCTGGCTCGGAAGGGCGACAAGCAAATGAGCTTTGATGTCGACAGCGTGATGACCATCCTGCCATTGCTATTGCAGGGGTTGCAGGTGACGATCATCGCCTCGGTTGGTGCAGTGATCGTCGCGATTGCCTTCGGCCTGCTGATCGCGATTGTCCGCCGTTCGGCCGCACGGACGGCACGAATGGCCCTCGACACGACCGTGACGATCGTTCGGAGCACCCCCCTGCTAATCCAGCTCTATCTGCTGTTCTATGTTCTGCCGCTCTATGGGCCGGCCTTTTCGCCAATGGCGACCGGGGTCCTTGGTCTCGGACTGCATTACAGTGCCTATCTGTCAGAGGTCTTCCGCGCCGGTATCGACGCCGTGCCAAAGGGCCAATGGGAGGCGGCTATCGCGTTGCAGTTCAACCGTGTCCAGACTTGGCGCCGGCTGATCCTGCCCCAAGTGGTTAGGATCATCTTGCCGCAAGTCGGAAACTATTT
>CAYSCC010000150.1:0-4988 GCA_964429375.1 uncultured Chakrabartia sp. | reverse complement strand
TTCGGGAGCGCGCTCCGCAAGTGCAGCCAGAGCCTCTCCCGACACTTTCGGACTGCCCTTCGCCAGATAGAGTTCGGCGCGTGCAACCGCGTGGAGCGGGCCTTCGGGCATGGCATCCAGTTTGCTGGCAGCGTCGCTCCATGCCTCGGCACGGATGGCGGCAAAAATTTCGCGATACTTTTCGCGTGCGTGCGGCCCGAGCTGAGCCGCATAGGCCACCCGGGCGCGCGAGGACGCGGGCTCGCCTTCATTTGCCGCCTGTGCAGGGGTGGTTACCGCTGCAAGAATCACGGAAGCAATAAAGGACAATTTGAAGGTCACGCCTGGTTTCCCTTGATCAACATTTGCATGTCTGCCCAGGCGTCCGCCTTTCGACGAGGGCTCTGAAGCAGGAAGCGAGGCGAAAAACTCACCACCGCGTCAACCGTGCCATTCTCGTGGTTAATTTTATGCAAAGTTCCACGGGCCTGGGCGAGTTCCATCCCCAGGATGGCACGGCTCACCGCACTTCCCATCAGCCAGAGCTGGCTGGGCTGCGCAAGCGCAATGTGGTGCCGTGCGATTTCGCCCAATCGCGGCTCGCTTGCTGGTGGTAACAGACCTGTCGGGATCCTGCCCGGGCACAGGGCCGCCAGATAGATTGATTCACGATTCAGCTGAAGCGCCGCCAACATGCGATCGAACAGGCTGCCGACTTCGCCCGAGAGCAAATGGCCAGCTTCGGAATCGCCCAGTTCAGGCATGTCGATCATGACCATGAGCGAGGCCTGGGGGTTTCCGGACACCGCCACGCGTTGCCCCATGGTCCCGGACTCGGGAAGTTCGGGGCTCTCCTGAAGCCAGCGCACAAGGCCGGAAAGGGTACCGGGCAGCCGGACTTCAGCCGCAACGGCAGGAGACGGTGCCGGATTTGGCCGGGATCGCGCGCGGTCCAGCCATGCGACCGGATCCTCGTCCACCAGCGTATCGACCCCCATTTCGTGCCACCAGTTCATCAGACTTGCGACACTTGCTGCTGGAATCACCGTTGCGATATCTGCCATGCCGATAGATAGAGGGATTGTTGGCAAATTGGTCAACGCGACTGGCCTTGCGAACTGGCCAAAACGGTCTGGGAGTGCGGTGAGTGAAGCAATTGGGCGAAAAGGAAAAATGGGGAGCGCGCGATGAGTGAACGCGAATCGATGGAATATGATGTTGTCATTGTCGGCGGTGGACCGGCCGGCCTTGCTGCCTCCATTCGGTTGAAGCAGCTGAATCCTGAGATTTCGGTGTGCATTCTTGAGAAGGGCTCCGAAATCGGCGCGCACATCCTGTCAGGTGCGGTCGTTGATCCCAAGGCGCTGAATGAACTGATTCCTGACTGGCGCGAGCAGGGGTGCCCAATGGCCGAAACAAAGGTCACGGACAATTGGCATTGGGTGCTTACTGCGAAGCGCAAATTTGCCCTTCCCCACCTGTTCATGCCGCCGCTGATGAGCAATCACGGTAACTATACCGGCAGTCTCGGCAATCTCTGCCGCTGGCTCGCGTCACAGGCAGAAGGGCTTGGTGTAGAGATATTCCCCGGCTTCCCCGCCGCGGAAATTCTTTATGATGATTCTGGAGCAGTGCGTGGCGTTGCCACCGGTGACATGGGCATTGCCCGCGATGGGAGCCACAAGCCCGACTACCAGCCCGGGATGGAGCTTCATGCCAAATACACCCTCTTTGCCGAAGGTGCGCGCGGCCACCTGACCAAGCAGCTCAAGCACAAGTTCGACCTGGAAGCAGACTGTGAACCACAGGTCTATGGTATTGGCATGAAGGAACTTTGGGACATTGACCCTGAGAAGCATGTTCCCGGCCGGGTGCTGCACACACAAGGCTGGCCATTGTCAGACGCCTGGGGCGGCGGGTTCCTGTACCATCAGGCCAACAATCAGGTTGCGCTCGGCTTTGTGGTGGCTCTGGATTATGCCAACCCGCACCTGTTTCCCTTTGAAGAGTTTCAACGCTGGAAACAGCATCCCGAAATTCGCGCCATCCTCGAAGGCGGACGCCGCGTGTCTTACGGGGCTCGCGCCATCAATGAAGGCGGCTGGCAGTCCGTGCCCAAACTGGCCTTCCCAGGCGGCGCACTGATCGGCTGTTCGGCGGGTTTTGTGAACGTGCCGAGGATCAAGGGAAGCCACACCGCCATGAAGTCGGGCATGCTTGCCGCCGAAAGCGTTGCGGCGGCCGTCGCAGCCGGACGGGGCGGCGATGAACTTTCCGACTATCAGCCGGCGGTCAACAACAGCTGGATCGCAAAGGAACTGAAGCTGGTCCAGAATGCTGAGCCGGCGATCGCCAAATTTGGCGGCGATTATGGCACGATCCTTGGTGGCATCGACATGTGGATGCGCACGTTGGGAATCGGGCTGCCGATATCCATGAAGCACCATCCGGACAGTAGCACGATCGGTCGCAAAGACCTTTATGCGCCGATTGCCTATCCCAAGCCCGATGGTGTCATCAGTTTCGATCGGCTCTCATCTGTCTTCCTGTCCAACACCAATCATGAGGAAGATCAGCCGGTCCATCTGCAGCTCCGCGACCCGGACGTGCCCATTGCAGTCAACCTTGAGCTCTATGACGCGCCGGAACAGCGCTATTGCCCGGCTGGCGTCTATGAAATCGTCGGACGTGATGAGGGGGCTCCCAGACTGCAGATAAACGCCCAGAACTGCGTGCACTGCAAGACCTGTGACATCAAGGATCCGACCCAGAACATCAACTGGGTGACGCCGGAGGGCGGTGGTGGCCCCAATTATCCGAACATGTAGCCTTTTGACGCTGGCGTTGTGGTCGGCTGCTGCTGCAGCCCGGCCCAATGATGCATCACCGCTGGCTGACTATGTCACTGCACGCATGCTTGATGGACATGCCACGGGGCGGGATGCAGCGCAGGCCTATGCGCTCGCCCTCAGCGGCGCGCCGGACAATGACAGGATTGCAAATCGCGCCTATCGCGAAGCCATAGAGGTTGGTGACAAGGCCTTGGCTCTCAGGGCTGCTCATGCCCTTGAAGCGCAGCAGAACCTGCCTCAGGATGCTCGGCTGCTGCTGTTTGCCGAAAGCCTCGAAAATGGGGATTGGCGGGGTGCCCGATTGTGGCTGGACAAAATAGGGGCTGCCGGCGGGTTCGATTTCCTGATCCCCGCCCTTCGCCAATGGGCAGATGTTGCAGCGCGGGAAGCTCCCTTGATCGGCGCCGCAAGGCTACAGCCTGCGAACGGGCTTGATGCGATCTACCTGCGCGAACAGGAAGCCCTGGTCTTGCTGGCCCGCAAGCAGGTTGAAGAGGGCCTAAGGGTTGCAAAGGCGCAGTTCCGGCCAGATGGGCGCGGCCTGATTCTCCGGCTGACAGCAGCAGCCCGCCTCGTGTCCCTGAAGGAACGGGCCAAGGCGCTCGAGCTTCTGGTTGGCGAGGATCAGACGATCCGGGCCGCGCGTGGCATTGTCGAGGCTGGAAAGCCGCTTCCCGGCGCGGTTGACACGGCAAATGTCGGGGCAGCCCTGCTGATTGCAAGGATCGCCAATGACCTGCTTCGCGACAACGGCTCTGCGGCTGCACTGACTTTTGCCCGGATCGCCAGCTTTGCTGCCCCCGGAAACGACGCCATCCGACTCACATTGGCTCAGGCTCTGTCGAGCTATGGCCGAAGTGACGACGCCCTTGCGCTGCTGGACACCATTGCGCCGCCGTATCAGGATCTGGTGAGGGATGTCCGGATCGGAACGCTGGGCCGCGCCAATCGCGATACGGAGGCCCTTGCACAGGCCCAAGCTGCAGCTGCACTTCCCGGATCCAATCTGTATGATCATGCGAGATTGGGAGGGATACTGAGCAAGCTGAATCGCCATGATGAGGCTGCACAGGCTTATGGCAATGCCGTCCGGCTGGCGGGGGCCAATGCACCGTGGAACCTGCTGCTCCTCTACGGTGGCGCGCTCGATCTGGCTGGCAAGTGGGCAGAAGCGAAGCCGGCCCTCGAACGCGCGGTTGCCGCAGCGCCCGACGAGCCAGAGGCGCTCAACCACCTCGGCTACGCGATGCTTGAGCATGGCGATAACCTGGCAGAAGCCACACGTCTGATCGCCAAGGCAAGCGCCCTGCGACCCGATGACACGGCAATCACCGATTCACTGGGCTGGGCCTTTTACCTGCGCGGGATGCCGGAACAATCCATTCCCCTTCTGGAACGGGCGGTTGCGGCGGATCCGACCCAAGCGGCCGTCGGTGAACATCTCGGAGACGCGTATTGGGCTGCGGGACGCCGTATTGATGCACGTTACGCATGGCGGGCGGCGCTGATCCAGTCCGATGCCAAGGACGACGTGCAGCGCATAACAGACAAGATCGCCAACGGCCTGCCCGCACTGTCCAGATGACCGACGCACAGACAGAAACGGCCTATGCCAAGATCAATCTTGCGCTGCACGTCCGGTCTCGACGATCTGACGGATACCACGAACTTGAGACAGTCTTTGCCTTTGCCGATCAGGGCGACCGGATCAGCGGTAAGCTCGCCGACGGTGTGTCCCTGTCGATGTCCGGACCCATGGCAGGATCGCTTGGCACGAATGACGACAATCTTGTCCTGCAAGCTGCGCACCGGTTGAAGCAGGCGGCCGGCATTGTCGCCGGCGCGTCGCTGCATCTCGAAAAACATTTGCCGGTCGCTGCCGGTCTGGGTGGCGGCTCAGCGGATGCGGCGGCCGCCCTTCGCCTGCTTGCAAGACTGTGGGCGATCGACCCCGCCTCTCCCGTCATCATGAGTGTTGCGCGATCGCTTGGCGCGGACGTTCCGGCCTGCCTGCGCAGTGAGACCTGCCAGGGCATTGGGCGGGGTGACGATCTGGAGCCGTTCACCGATCCATCGCTCTCCGGCACGCCTGTTCTGATCGCCAATCCTGGCGTACCACTTCCAACCGGGCCGGTTTTCGCCGGCTGGGATGGACGG
>CAYSCC010000149.1:0-5035 GCA_964429375.1 uncultured Chakrabartia sp. | reverse complement strand
AGGCTTTGAAAGAGTCGGCCCTGATCATTGAATGGCCCGAAAGGCTTGGGTCGGCACTATGGCCTCACGCACTGAAGATCCGTCTGGAAGATGCCGGTTCGCTAGGGAGGCGCTTGACAGCCTGCGCTCCTCCGTCTTGGGAGGGGCGATGTCCGTTTCAATGAGTCCGCCGCCTTTGGCGCCTGAATTTCTCGATCGTGTGGGCTGGGATGGTGCCACGATCCTGCCACTTGCAGGAGATGCATCCTTTCGCCGATATTTCAGGGTCGTTCGCGGCACCGCGCATGCCGTTCTGATGGATGCCCCCCCGCCGAAAGAGGATCCGCAGCCGTTCATTGCGGTCGCGCAATGGCTTGTGGAACAGGGATTTTCGGCTCCCAAAATACTTGCGGCAGATCTTGCAGCCGGCCTCGTTCTGATTGAGGATTTTGGCAGCACCCGCATGCGCGAAGCGATTGATGCAGACCCGTCACTGGAGCGGCCATTGTATCGCGCTGTGGCTGAACTTCTGGTTGAGCTGTCGCGCAAGCCGTCAATGGACATCGCTCCCTATTCTCTTGCCGAATATCAGCGCGAGTTGAACCTGTTTGTGGACTGGTATTGTCCCGCAGTCGGACTTGATGTGGATGGCGGATCGTTCACTGAATTGTGGACCAGGCTGCTCACGCCGATTGTGTCGGCCCCGTCGAGACCTGTGACGGTCCTGCGCGACTATCATGCCGAAAACATCATGCTCATCGAAGGCCGAGAGGGACACAAGCGTCTCGGCCTGCTTGATTTTCAGGATGCTCTGGCGGGTCACCCTGCCTACGACCTTGTTTCAATGTTGCAGGATGCGCGGCGCAGCGTTTCGGCCGAAATAGAGGAAGAACTGTTCGCGCATTATGTGGCTCTTGCAAACCCGCACGACGGGTTCGAGGCGGCGTATCACCTGCTCGGTGTACAGAGAAATCTCAAGATTCTCGGTATCTTCACGCGACTCTGGAAGCGCGATGGAAAACCTCGCTATCGCGCCTTTCAGGGGCGTGTGTGGGGGTATGTGGAAAGGAGCCTCGCACATCCCGCACTCGCGCCGGCCAGGGCCTGGCTGGATGCGAATGTGCCTCAGGACAAGCGGGCGTCGGCCTGGGCGGAATTCGCGGAATGAGCCAGGTGCGCAAGCCCTTTACCGTGCGCCCCACACTGGACGCCAAGGTTCCGAACACAGCCATGGTTATGGCGGCGGGAAAGGGAACGCGCATGCGTCCGTTGACAGCATCACGCCCAAAGCCGTTGATCGAAGTCGCCGGAACGACGCTGCTTGACCATGTGCTGGATCACCTTCGGGCCGCAGGGGTGGGGCGGATTGTTGTGAATGTCCATTACTTCGCGGACTCGATTGAAGCGCATCTCAAATCTCGTGCACGAGACCTTGAAGTCGTGATTTCAGATGAACGTGGCGAACTGCTCGAAACCGGCGGCGGCCTGATGAAGGCCAAGCCGCTGTTGCAGGACGACCCGTTTTTGTGCGTCAACACGGACAATATCTGGCTTGATGGCCCGGTGGACGGCATTCGCCTTCTGGCATCGCATTGGGACGATGAACGGATGGACGCGCTCATGCTGCTTGTGCCTTTGGCACGCGCGAACAACCATTCCGGGCGTGGCGACTTTCGGATGGACCCATGGGGACGATTGTCGCGGCGCAAGTTCGGGCGGCTGGCGCCCTATGTCTGGACGGGAATCCAGATGCTGTCACAGCGGCTCTTGGTTGACCCTCCGGCGGAGGCCTTCTCGACAAATATTCTCTGGGATCGGGCAATTGCCGCCGGCCGGTGTTTTGGCGTGGTGCACCAGGGCATTTGGTTCGATGTCGGGACGCCGCCCGCCATCGCCAGGACGGAAGCGATGATTGCAGATGGCTGACCTGAAAGGTCCGGCTGTCTACACCATCCCGCCTACACGGGCTTTTGCCGACGCGCTGGTCGCTGGATTGATTGCTCAGCACGGTCGTGACCCGCTGGCGCTTGGTTCTGGCATGATCCTTGTACCGAACAATCGTGCAGGCCAGGCCTTGCGAGAGGCCTTCGTCAGGCAGTCGGAAAAGGGCCTGCTGTTGCCGCGATTGGTCGCGATTGGTGATGGCGAACTAGATGAAAAGGCAGGGTCCGCATTCGACCCGATTGATGAGAGTCCCTTTCCGCCAGCAATCGAGCCATTGCATCGGCAGCTCCTGCTTGCGCAGTTGATCCAGCAGGATCGCGGTGTCGATGGCATTGAGGCAATGCGGCTTGCGGTCGATCTCGGGCGCGTGCTGGATCAACTCGCGATTGAAGAGGTTCCACCATCCAGACTTGCCGAGCTCGACCTTTCCGGAGAACTCTCAAACCATTGGACCTCCTCGCTCAACCATTTGCGGGCTATCCTCGAACTGTGGCCGAGGGAGCTGGAAAGACGCGGCTGCATCGATCTGGCGGATCGACGGAACCGCCTGTTGCGACGCGTGGCGGAGAGGTGGAAAGCCCGGCCTCCTGCCGGTTTCGTCGTTGCAGCGGGGGTGAGCACTGGCGCTCCGGCTGTTGCCGAATTGCTGGGATGCGTTGCGCGCATGTCATGTGGCCAGGTCGTCCTTGCCGGTCTTGATTGCGACATTCCGGACACTCAATGGGACGCAATCGGCGGATCCGAAACGACGCCTGCAATAGAGACACATCCGCAGTTTCATTTGCATCAGCTTTTGAGTCGCATGAAGGTTGGCCGAGGAGAGGTCAGGCCGTGGACGTGGAGCGGAGACCGGGAGTCAACGACAAAGCGAGCTCGCGCAATCAGCAACGCCTTCGCGCCCGCCGAATATACGAGCAACTGGGTTCAACTCAAAAATGCGGACAGGATCTTGTCAGGAGTTGTCGCGCTGGAGCTTTCCAATCCGGCGGAGGAGGCCCAGGCCATAGCCTTGGCAATCCGGGAAGCAATCGAGGTCCCCGAACGGACTGTGGCACTGATTACGCCAGATCGTGACCTCGCATCGCGCGTATCGGCCCATTTGGCTCGGTGGCGCATTCAGGCGGACGATTCCGCCGGACAAAGTCTCGCTCTTGCGCCTCATGGCACTCTGGTTCTCCTGTTGGCGGAGGCTGCTGCCAGCCAGTTTTCACCTTCGGCATTGCTGGCACTGCTCAAACACCCCTTCGTCATGCATGGCGACCGGCGGCGGAGTTGGCTGGACATGGTGCGCCAATTCGACTTGGTCATGCGCGGACCTCGCCCCGCGCCGGGGCTGGCTGGCGTGTCCCGGTTTCTGGAGGTCGAAAGCACAGCAAAGCGGGATGGCCGATCCGAATTGCGCAGCTGGTGGGCCAATATTTCCGAACGTCTCTCCCCACTTGAGTCATTGGGAAAACTGGATTTGCCCGGTGTTCTGGCGGCGCTGAGAGACGTGGCGGATGGGCTCGCAGCAGATGTGCTCTGGTCGGGCCAGGCCGGTCGGGAATTGGCAGACCTGTTTGCCAGGCTGGAGGCCTTTTCAACGGGCGGAACTCTGAAGGTCTCGCTGGACGCGGTTCCGAATTTTCTGCGCTTGTTGATGGAAAACGTATCATTGCGCCCAGGCTATGGGGGGCATCCGCGCGTTTTCATCTGGGGATTGCTTGAAGCCAAGCTCCAGTCTGCCGATCTGGTCATTCTCGGTGGCCTGAATGAGGGGGTCTGGCCACAATTGCCGGCGCCTGATCCCTGGCTTGCTCCCCGGATCCGGCGCGAGCTTGGCCTGCCCAGTCTGGAAAGGCGCATTGGGCTGTCAGCCCACGACATGGCTAGCGCGCTTGGTGCCCCGAGTGTCCTGATGACCCGGGCAAAAAGGGATGCACGCAGCCCAACCATTGCCTCTCGCTTCTGGTTACGCCTGGCAACGATGGCAGGAGGGCTTGAGCGTCCCTCATTGGCATTTGGGCATTGGGCGCGTGCGATCGATATCTGTGCCGATCTGCCGGGCCGAGTCGGGAGGCCCGCACCATGCCCGCCGGTTTCAGAGCGTCCTCGCGAAATTTCGGTTACTGCTGTTGACCGGCTGAGTGCTGATCCCTTTGCCTTCTATGCAAATGCCATGCTGGGCCTGAAGGCTTTGGACCGCGTGGATGCTGACCCTGGGCCCGCGTGGCGAGGGAGCTTGATCCACACTGTGCTTGAAGACTGGGCCAAGGTGGACGCCTATCGATCCGGAGCATTGGTTGAGCGAATGGACGCTGCTCTTTCCGCCAGTGCCCTGCACCCCTTGATTCGTGCGTTATGGCTTCCCCGGCTCCTGGAAGGTGCCAAATGGATTGAAGCGCAGGTTCAAGACAACAAGTCGGAAGGCCGCCTGCCATTGGCTGCGGAAATCGGCGGAAGTATCGAGTTCGCGGGTGTCAAGCTTGTCGGGCGCGCAGACAGGATCGATCGGCTGGCCAATGGCAGTCTGGCCGTCATTGATTACAAGACGGGTGAGGGGCCGAGCTTCAAGCAAGTCAAGGCGGGATTTGCCGTGCAGCTTGGGCTCATTGGTCTGATCGCCGAGCGAGGTGGATTTGACGGTGTTGAAGGTCAATGCAGAGCCTTTGAGTACTGGTCGCTGGCGAGGGACAGGACAGGCCATCAGTACGGGAAGCTTGCCTCCCCGGTGTCCGAAAAGGATACGGACATGGGGCCTGACAGGTTCATTGATTTCATTGCATCGCAATTCAGGCAATCCGCAGACAAATGGCTCACCGGGAACGAGCCATTTACCGCAAAACGTCGCCCGGAATATACGTGGGCGGATTATGATCAACTGATGCGGCTTGAAGAATGGCAGGGCCGCGATGGCTAATGCTGAACAGCATCGCCGAATTCCCGTGCTGCAAGGTGAACAGGCCGATGCGTCTCGCCACAATGCAACAGATGTGTGGCTGTCGGCGTCTGCCGGTACAGGCAAGACCCAGGTCCTGACGGCGCGGGTCCTGCGGTTGCTGCTTCATGGTGCTGCTCCTGAGTCGATTTTGTGCCTGACGTTCACAAAAGCCGGTGCGGCGGAAATGGCCAA
>CAYSCC010000148.1:0-5044 GCA_964429375.1 uncultured Chakrabartia sp. | reverse complement strand
CGATACAAACCAGGAGGCGAAAATGAACCTGTTCCGACTTTTTCTTGTGACATGCCTGATTGTCATCGTCGGCTATACGTCGGTGACGATCGCCAATCATGGTATGAACCTCATGCCCATCTTCTTTGGCGATATGGCGGAAATGGGTTGGCCAGGTCAGTTCAATCTCGATTTCATGACGTTCCTCGCACTGTCGGCCATTTGGGTGGCCTGGAGGCATCATTTCAGCATCGGCGGGCTCGTCCTGGCGGTCGTTGCCTTTAATGGGGGTATGCTGTTTCTCTCGATCTACCTTCTGTTCCACAGCTTCAAGGTCAATGGCGACGTGGCCAAGCTCGTCCTGGGTGAAGTGCGCGCTACTGGTCGGTGATGCGATGTGACCGTCTGGCCCATCCTGCCAGACGTCATCCTGTGGAAAATGGATCAAGCCGGCTGGGTGAATTGTAGGCTGGCGAACCCTCTGTTAGAGGGCCACCGCACTGTTCCTTCCAACAAGGATGATTCATGGTCCCGCGTTATTCCCGCCCAGACATGGTCAAGATCTGGGAGCCCGAAACTCGCTTCCGCATCTGGTTCGAAATCGAAGCCCACGCAACGGATGCGCTTGCGGACCTTGGTGTCGTGCCGAAAGAGGCAGCCAGGGCAATATGGGAACGGGGCGGTTTTGATGTGGTGCGGATCGATGAGATCGAAGCCGAGGTCAAGCACGACGTCATTGCCTTCCTGACGTCCGTCGCCGAGCATGTGGGCGATGAAGCGCGCTTCATGCATCAGGGCATGACCAGTTCAGACGTGCTCGATACCTGTCTCGCAGTCCAGCTCGCACGGGCAACGGACATCCTGATTGCAGACCTGGATGCGTTGCTTGCGGTCATCAAGCGCCGCGCTTTCGAGCACAAGTTGACGCCGTGCATTGGCCGAAGCCACGGCATCCATGCCGAACCTGTCACATTCGGGCTCAAGATGGCGGAAGCATACGCCGAATTTTCGCGCGGCAGGGAACGGCTTGTTGCGGCACGCAAGGATATTGCGACCTGTGCCGTTTCAGGCGCCGTTGGCACATTCGCGAACATCGATCCCCGCGTGGAAGCGCATGTTGCCGAGAAGCTGGGCCTTGAGATCGAGCCCGTATCGACACAGATCATCCCGCGTGACCGGCATGCCATGTATTTTGCCACACTGGCCGTCATTGCCTCGTCAATTGAGAGGCTCGCTACCGAAATTCGTCATTTGCAGCGCACGGAGGTCCTTGAGGCCGAGGAGTATTTTTCTCCCGGGCAGAAGGGATCGTCGGCAATGCCGCACAAACGCAATCCTGTTCTGACGGAGAACCTGACGGGATTGGCAAGAATGATTCGCGCCTATGCCGCTCCTGCAATGGAAAATGTCGCCCTTTGGCATGAACGCGATATCAGCCATTCATCGGTGGAACGCTATATTGGCCCGGACGCGACCATAACACTGGATTTTGCGTTGGCGCGGCTGACAGGAGTCATCGACAAGCTCGTTGTCTATCCCGAACGGATGCAGAAGAACTTGGACAAGATGGGGGGGCTGGTGCACTCGCAAAGAGTGCTGCTCGCGCTGACCCAGGCGGGTGTGAGCCGAGAAGATGCCTACCGCCTGGTCCAGCGGAACGCGATGAAGGTTTGGGACTCAGACGGAGCTCTATCCCTGCTTGACCTGCTTAAGTCCGATGCAGACGTAATGGCTGCGCTGACCCCCGAAGAGATAGAAGAGAAGTTCGACCTTGCGTATCATCTGAAACACGTCGACACTATATTCGCGCGGGTCTTCGGCACGGATTGACGTCAGCTTCTCCGTAACGTCGAACTGCATCCGATTTGTGGGCGGGAGTTGATCAATGAAGCGCGCCGTCAAATGGGCATTTCTGCTTTTGATGACGGGCCTCCTCGCACTATTGGCCCTTTGCTGGCAAAGCGATCTTGATCCGGCCGACTTGCAGGCAAAATATGCCAATGGGGCCTCTCAGTTCATCGATGTGGGGGGAGGTCTGCTTGTCCATGCCCGTGATCAGGGGCGCGGAGATGCCCCTGTTCTTGTGCTTCTGCATGGCTCGAACGCGTCGCTTCATACGTGGGAGCCATGGGTGCAGCGGCTGCAAAGCAAGTATCGCATCATCACGCTTGATCAAATTGGTCATGGGTTGACCGGACCAAATCCGTCGGACGATTACAGCTCAGCGGCCTTTGTAGCGACGCTCGACAAGACGCTGGCGAAATTGGGCGTTACCCACTTCGCACTGGGCGGCAATTCCATGGGCGGGGCTGTGGCGTGGCGCTATGCTTTGGCTCATCCTGAAAAGGTCGACGCGCTGATCCTGATCGATGCGGCTGGTGCGCCCGTAGCCATGCCGGGGCCGCCCCCGATCGGATTTCGGATCGCGCGCATGCCTGTAGTGCGCCGCCTCGCAGAGGTTGTGACTCCTCGCCGCCTCATCGAGAAGACCTTGCGGCAGTCCGTCAGTAACCAGTCCGTGATCAATGACAGGATGATTGATCGATATTGGGAACTCCTGCTTTATCCGGGAAATCGCAGAGCGACGGCCCTGCGCTTTGCTTCCAAGCCTGACCCTGCAAATGCCGCCAGTTTGTCCAGCTTGCACATGCCGGTTCTGGTGATGTGGGGTCGGGAAGACCGGCTTATCCCTGTATCTGCTGCACGTTGGTTCGTGCGCGCGCTGCCTCAGGCCCAACAGATAGTCTATCCGGGCGTGGGGCATGTCCCCATGGAAGAAATTCCTGACCGATCCGCGAGCGATGTTGACGCGTTTCTTTCGCGGTTGGCGCGCCCGTCACAAAAGTGAAACCGACGGACCACAAACAGTCTGCAAGCAAATCAGGGGCGCCAGCATCCCGTATGGCAGTCATTGCGGTCTATTCGCTCAAGGGCGGGGTCGGGAAGACAACGCTTGCGGTCAATCTTGCCTGGTCGTCTGCGACGCAGTCGTCGCGGCGAACGCTATTGTGGGACCTTGACCCTCAGGCATCTGCCTCCTTCCTTCTGCGCCATCAGCGACAGGGCAAGGGGGAGGCCCAGGCCGTATTCGCCAAGGAAATCGCGCCTGAGAAGTTGATCGTGCACACCAAACAGGACCGACTTGACCTGCTCGCGTCCGACACATCGTTGCGTGGCCTCGATCGCCTGCTGTTCAACCTGGGCAAGAGAAAGCGACTGGCCAAGCTCCTGGCAAGCATGGAAGGGCGCTATGATCGCGTCATCCTTGATTGCCCGCCCGGCCTGACCGAGACGAGCGAACAGGTCATGCATGCAGCCGATGCCATCATTGTTCCTCTCACGCCGTCACCGCTGTCCCGCAGGGCCTTCGAAGAGGTTGTCCAGCACCTGGACCGCGAACACAAGGGTCACGGGCCGGTCTTGCCTGTCTATTCGATGGTCGATCGGCGGCGGAGCCTCCATCGTGCGGCACTGGAAGCAGAGCCTGACTGGCCGGCCATTCCAATGGCCAGCGCTCTTGAACAGATGGCTGTCAATCGCAACCCCGTAGGCGTTTTCGCCAGCCGCACGCCCGCGGCCCTGGCCCTGGCATCACTCTGGCGAGGCATCGAAGCGCGACTGGTCCGCATGGGGTAGCAGCAGCAAGGGCAGGGCTGGCGGTTGCAAGTGATATCGTCTTTTCAGTCTTGCTGGCCGAGCTACCTTCGGCGCATTCTGCCTGACAAAGTCACAAAGAAGGCGGTCGACCATCCAATGAGCACAACGCCGTTGATCCCTTCAATGGCGGCGACAAGGCGCCAGCGGTCAGCCATTGCATGATCATCGTAGCCAATTGCGCCATAAGTGATGGTCGAAAAATACACTGCATTGCGCAAACCTTCGACCGCACCGATCAAATCATACACAAAGGCGTAGAGCCATATCTCGACCCCATGGAGGCCGATCAGCGCAAGAATCACGGCCAGTGTCACACTGATCCCGCGCACTGACATTGGGTGAACATGCTCAATAGCTTCTTCGTGCTCTTCAAGCCTGAGCAAGCGTGCGACCGTATACAGGCCAACGGCGTGAAGTATGACGGTTGTGATGACCATTGCCGTCGCAAGCGAAAGTTCTGCGAGCATTGCCAAGCGATAAGGTCAATTGAAGGATGACTCAAGCGACCTTCAGCGCAGCACCCCGTTTGCGCGCATCCGCCTTGCATAGAAGAACAAGCCGATTGAGACAGCCCAAAGCAGTGCAGTGAATGCCCTGCCGCCGGGGGTGTCCAGTCCTGCCGGCATCTCTGCCACAATGAACTGGTGGATCGTCCCGACGACAAGCCCGACCACTGAAATGCCAAAGGCTCCATAGGCGAGCGAACGGCGGAGCAGCAGCAGGACCGATCCTGCAATGGCGCCCCAAACGCCCAAGGCCCATGCCGTGTTTGCCCAGATTGGGAAGGAGTCGAACCAGGCAATCTGTTCCGGCGTGAATCCCTGGAGCCACATTTCATTGTGGGTCTTTGTCATGATATAGTCGACGCCACCCAATGCGTTCCACAGCAGGCTCACCAAGCCCACAATCCAGAGATGCATGGGCGCCTTTGCCGATACGCTGGTTTCAGACATAGCTCTTTCCTTCTCTCCGCCGTGATCCAATCGGCAATGGCAGCAAAAGCCAGAGCCCTATTGCTCTGTGGCCTTTGCGGTGTTCGAAACGACGTTCCATGCGATCTTCCACGTGCCGTCACTCTGCGTCTTGTATCCGATCACCCAGTTGCCCCGTTCAATGACGGGTCTCTTTGTTTCGCTGTCTGTCATCGTGAGTGCATAGTCCGCGCGATAGACTGCCATTTCGCCCGATGCTGCAACGTCCACCGTTTCGTTGCTGACCGCAATTTTCGAGAGCGGATCCTGCATTTGCTTTTCGGTCATCATCAAGTCAGCTTCCTTGCCGATGGTATTCGGCGCGCCATGGAACATGCTGACCGCATCTGGCATGTCATGTTCGACAACGGCCTTGGCATCATGCGCGTTGAATTCCTCCACAAGTTTGGCGACGTCGGCCTTGATCGCCGCTTCGG
>CAYSCC010000147.1:0-5056 GCA_964429375.1 uncultured Chakrabartia sp. | reverse complement strand
GTAATGGCCATTGCCAATCTGGCCATGGTGACCGGCAATATCGGTCGCCGGGGTGTTGGCGTGAATCCGTTGCGTGGCCAGAATAATGTGCAGGGCGCGTGTGACATGGGCAGCTTCCCGCACGAGCTATCCGGTTACCGGCACATCTCCGATGGGCAGGCGCGATCCCTGTTTGAAGGGGAATGGGGAGTTAAACTCGATCCCGAACCCGGCCTGCGGATTCCGAACATGTTGGATGCCGCGCTCGATGGATCGTTCCGGGCGATCTACATCCAGGGTGAGGACATATTGCAGTCCGATCCGAATACACACCACGTCGCTTCAGGGTTGCAGGCAATGGAGCTGGTCATCGTTCACGACCTGTTTCTGAACGAAACCGCCAATTATGCCCATGTGTTCCTGCCCGGATCGACCTTCCTCGAAAAAGACGGAACATTCACCAACGCCGAGAGGAGAATCCAGCTTATCCGCAAGGTCATGGAACCAGCGAACGGCATGGGGGATTGGGAAGTCACGCAGGCTTTGGCCAATGCCATGGGTCTTGACTGGAACTATTCCCACCCAAGCGAAGTGATGGATGAAATTTCCCGGCTGACACCAAGTTTTGCCGGAGTATCCTTTGAGCGACTGGAAAAAGAAGGGTCACTTCAGTGGCCCGTCAATGATGCCAATCCGGACGGCTCACCGATCATGCATGTGGATGGCTTTGTCCGGGGCAAGGGCAAGTTCGTGGTAACGGACTATGTGCCAACCGACGAGCGGACAGGGCCACGTTTTCCGCTGCTTCTCACCACTGGACGGATCCTGTCCCAGTACAACGTCGGTGCCCAGACGCGGCGGACCGGGAATACTGTCTGGCATGACGAGGATGTCCTCGAAATGCACCCGACGGATGCCGAAAATCGTGGGCTGAGAGATGGAGACTGGGCGCGTCTGGCCAGCCGGACCGGTGAAACAACTCTTCGCGTTGCAGTGACCGATCGGGTTGCACCGGGCGTCGTCTACACAACTTTCCATCATCCTGCGACACAGGCCAATGTCGTCACGACGGAATTTTCCGATTGGGCAACGAACTGTCCGGAATACAAGGTGACGGCAGTTCAGGTTTCGCCGTCCAACGGTCCGACAGATTGGCAGGAAAGCTATGCCAGTTGGTCCGAAAAGAGCCGGCGCATTGCAGTGGCGGTGGCGGCGGAGTAACACGATGGATGCAAGCCACCTTACCTATATGGCCAACCAGATCGCCCGCAATCTGGCCGCGCAGGGCGAGGATGCTGCCATTGCCGCAACCGCCCAGCATATCCGGGATTTCTGGGATCCCAGAATGAAGGCAGCGCTCTTCTCGCACGATCGTTCCGGGCTGGACCCGATTGCGCGAGAGGCCATTGAACGGCTAATAACCATGCAGTGAGAGTTGAAACGCCCAAAACAGTCAGTAAGCCCGCGTTTGCGGGCCACCCCAAGGGGCTGTATTTTCTCTCATTCACGGAAATGTGGGAGCGTTTTTCTTTTTATGGAATGTCGGCCTTGCTGGCACTCTACATGGTCAAGGAATTGCTCCTTCCCTTGAACGCCGCCCAGGTGCTTGGCCTGGCTACCTTGCGAAGCGTCTTCGAGTTTCGCGGCGCGATGAGCGACCTCGCCTTCGCTTCGATTATTTACGGCTGGTATGCAGGACTCGTCTATTTCACGCCGATCGTGGGTGGTTGGGTGGCAGATCGCATCCTGGGCGCAAAGCGCACGGTGATGGTGGGCGTTCTTCTAATGAGCGCGGGCCATCTCGCCATGTCGTTTTATCAAAGCTTCCTGATTGCACTTGTCCTGCTCATTCTCGGCTCGGGCTTTCTGAAGGGCAATATTTCCGCGCAGGTTGGATCACTCTATCCAGCCGATGATGAATCGCGGCGCTCGCGCGGCTTCACGATTTTTTCGACTGGCATCTGCATAGGCGCTGCATCCGGCCCGTTCGTAACCGGCCTCGTTGCCGCACTCTATGGATGGCATGCCGGGTTCGCCGTGGCCGCCGTCCTCATGCTGCTTGCCCTGATTGCCTATGTTCTTGGCCAGCGCCATCTGCCTGACGATCGCCCGGTTGGGCGCAAACGTGAAAAGGCACAACCGCTTTCGCAGGCAGAGCGGCGTCGCATCCTTGTTCTTCTTCTTGTGATCATTTTGACGATACCCGCTGAGATCGCTTACCCCATGTTCTGGAGCATCGGCATCCTCTGGGTTGATCAGTATGTGAACCTTCAGACGCTGTTTGGGGAAGTGCCTTCCAGCTGGTTCGCTTCGGCTGACTCGATTGGAGCCATTGCGGCTGCACCGGTATTGATATCCTTCTGGGCCTGGCAATCGAAAAGGGCGAGCGAGCCCGGCAGCGTGACGAAGATCGGCATCGGCACGGCAATCGTCGCCTTTTCAGCCTTGCTCCTTTCGGCAGGAAACTTGGGGACATCTGCCCCGGACAGTGTCGGGTCCGGTTGGGCCATTGCGGCTTGGCTGATCATGGGGTTGGCCTGGATGTACTACTGGCCAACGACCCTGGCATTGGTCAGCAGGTGCGCGCCTGCGTCCGTGACGGCTACGATGATGGGCGTGGCGTTCCTTTCGCCCTTCGTCGGCCACACCTTGGCAGGATGGGTGGGCAGCTACTTCGACCAGATGAGCCCGTCAGCTTTCTGGGCAATGGATGCCAGTATTGCGGTCGGAGGCGCGATCATCATCCTGATGTTCCGCAAACAACTTGCAAGAGGCCTGGAACCGAGTGCGGGCTAGTGGCCCTGAGCTAGACATTTCGGGTCGTTGACGTGGTGAGCCTGTCCCTGCTGGGAGGCAGCCCATGCAGGGACCCATAAGCCTTTGCGAAATGCGCAGCGGATGTGAAGCCGGTCGCAACTGCAATCTGGATCATCGACATTCCTGTTTGCTGGACCATTTGCCTGGCGCGATTGAGACGAAGGTTGAGGTAGTAGCGCGCCGGCCGCGCACGCAGATTCTGCATGAACAGGCGCTCCATCTGGCGCAAGGACATGCCACCCGCCTGCGCCAGGTCCGCAAGTGGCAGCGGGCTTTCCAGATTGTTTTCCATTGCTGCGATGACGTCAAGCAGGCGTGGATGGCGCACCCCGGTTCGCTCCGAAAGTGCGAGGCGCTGAGGTTCCGACGCCTGTCGTGCCGTATGATGCAGCATCTGGTCTGCGACGCGCGCACCCAATTCTCGCCCGAAATCGGCGGTGATGAAGTGGAGCATCAGGTCAAGCGGAGCCGTTCCCCCGGAACATGTGAAGCGATCGCGATCAATCTCGAACAGACTCCGCGTGACAGTCAACGCAGCATAGTTTTCGGCGAGGCTTTCAATTTCTTCCCAGTGCACGGTGCAGCGATAGCCATCAAGAAGGCCCGCATCTGCGAGAATGACACTACCTGTGCAGACGCTGCCCAACTGCACACCCTGCCGCGAGTAGCGCCGAAGACGGGAGGCCACCGCCGCGTCCAGCTTTTCAGAAACTGCAATGCCGCCGCAAACAATGATGGCATCAGCCGAGCTGCTGGTACCGAGTGCCGCGTCAACCTGCACCAATGTGCCGTTGCTTGCGCGCACTGGCAGGCCGTCTGCACTTGCGGTGCTCCAGCTATAGGGCGTACCGCCGTGCATCCGGTTCGCAACGCGAAGCGGCTCAACGGCTGCGGTGAACGGCATCAGCGAAAACTCGGGAACCAGCAGGAATACGAAATGCCTTGGCAGTGTCCCACTCCGATCCAAGGGTTCCTGTGTTGAGGATTCCGTCATCGGGCATGCCAAAAGCTCATGTCGCTTCCATAACAGAAAATGGCGATTCTGGAATATATAGAATGCGGCCTTTGGCGCATCTTTCGATGATTGAAGCAAAATGGGCGAGGCATTCCATGGCTGACGACGAAATCATCCTGCGTGACCTGAACGATGAAGATCTGGTCGATCAGATCAAGGACGACCTATACGACGGCCTGGCCGAAGAAGTGCATGAGGGTACCCAAATCCTGCTTGAACGGGGTTGGGATGCAAACAATGTCCTCTCGGAAGCGCTTGTAGAAGGCATGCGGATTGTCGGTGTCGATTTCCGTGACGGCATCCTGTTCGTTCCGGAAGTTCTGCAATGCGCCGGCGCCATGAAAAGCGGAATGGAACTCCTGCGCCCCATTCTGGCTGCATCTGACAGCAAGGCCAGCCTCGGCAAGTATGTTATCGGCACCGTGAAGGGTGACATCCACGACATCGGCAAGAACCTTGTCGGCATGATGCTCGAAGGCGCCGGTTTCGAAGTCATCGACCTCGGGATCAACAACCCGGTGGAGAAGTATCTGGCGGCGATTGACGAGCATCAGCCAGCGATTCTCGGCATGTCGGCTCTGCTGACGACAACGATGCCCTATATGGGCGTCGTGATCGAGGAACTTGATAAGCGCGGTATCCTAAAGGAACTGCCTGTCATGGTCGGTGGTGCACCCCTGAATCAGGAATTTGCCGACGCCATTGGCGCGCACAGCTATGGCCGCGATGCGGCGATCAGTGCTGAACTGGCTCGCGCTCTGGTCGGCCGGAATAGCTGAGGGGACCACGACGAAAGGCCCCTGCGATGAGCGGAAAATGCCTGATCCTTGCTTGTGGTGCCTTGGCGGCAGAAGTTGTTGCGCTTCGCAAGCAATTGGGACTGTGCGAAGGCGAGACAGAGTTGCAGTGCCTGCCAGCCGAGTTTCACAATTCTCCAGGCAAGATTGCCCCGCGCGTTGACGAGATACTGACAGAGCGCCGTGGTGAGTTCGAGCAGGTTCTGGTTGGCTATGGGGAATGCGGAACGGGCGGCGCCCTGGATGCAGTCCTCGCCAAGCATGATGCGGTCAGGCTCCCGCATGCGCATTGTTATGAGTTCTACGCAGGCAGCGCTCGCTTTGCTGCCATCACCGATGCCGAAATCGGTAGCTTCTTCCTGACGGATTATCTGGTGCGCAATTTCGATCGGCTGGTCATCGGGGGGCTTGGCCTCGATCGCTTCCCGCATTTGCGGGACAGCTATTT
>CAYSCC010000146.1:0-5058 GCA_964429375.1 uncultured Chakrabartia sp. | reverse complement strand
CTGCTTCGCATAGGCAAAGGTGTACATGCGGTTCAGGAACTCGGCGGCATCCGGTCCGACAACTTCGATCTTGCCCAACGTCGATGCGTCGAAGATGCCAACCGCAGAGCGTACAGCCATGCATTCCCGATTGACAGCAGCGTGCATGTCCTCACCCGGCAAGGGAAAATACCTGGCCCGGCGCCACTGCGCGACCGGTTCAAAAACCGCGCCATGACTTTCTGCCCAGCCGTCGATGCCGGTCTTGCGGGTCGGTTGAAACAGGGCGTCCTTGGCGTGCCCGGCAAAAGCGCCAAAGCTTTGCGGCGTGTAGGGCGGCCGGAACGTCGTCAGGCCAATCGCTTCAACCGGCCGGTCAAGGGAAGACGACGCGAGCTGGAGCGCATTGAGGTTGGATGTCTTGCCCTGGTCAGTGGCCATTCCGTTGGTCGTGTAGCGCTTTATATGCTCGACGGACCGATAGCCCTCCCGAATGGCGAGGGCGATGTCCTTGGCCGTCACGTCGTTCTGAAAGTCTACGAACGCCTTCAGCCGGGTCGGGTCTTTTTGCGTCGGAAGCTGGCCAATGCTGACCCCGCTGCCGAAATTCCATTTACCGCCGCACGCTCCAACACACCGGGCCTTCTCATTCGGTCGATCCGGCAGAAAGGCGCCCCATTCATCAGACCATGCCATGCCGCCCTTGCTGTGTGACCAAAGATGGATGCTGGGGGTCCAGCCGCCCGCCATCAGCAAAGCATCGCAGGCAATGCGCCGGGCAAGGTTGTCTCCATTGCGGTGAATCTCAATGGACTTGACCCGATGGCGCCCGGTTACAGCCGTAACGCTCCAGCCAGGGTAAGCCTGGATCCCGTTTTCACCTGCTGTCTTGATGAGTTCCGGGTCAACATCGCCGCGCACGTCAACGATGGCCGCCACACCAACGCCGGCTGCTTGCAGGGCAAAGGCATCTGTCCAACCGCTGTCATGCGCCGCCATGACTGCGATCTGACTACCCACGGCAACACCATATCGCAGCGCCCATGTCTTGGCGGCAGACGCCAGCATGACGCCCGGAATATCATTGCCGTCAAAAACGAGAGGGCGCTCGATTGCGCCCTGCGCAAGGATGACTTCGCCTGCGCGAATTTTCCAGAGCCGTTCGCGAGGGCCGTTCCCGATGTCGGCCAGATGATCCGTGAGTCTTTCGATGGCCCCCACGAAGTTGTCGTGAAAATAGCCAAATGCTGTCGTTCTGGTCAGGATCTTGATGTTCCGAGCCTCTGCCAGCGCCTTCCGGCTTCTGTCCAGCCACGGCCAGAGCCCTGGATCGGACAGTGCCCCCCCGCCAAGTTCATCCTGTTCGTCGATAAGGATGACGCGTTTGTTGGTGCCGCTGGCCTCGAGCGCAGCATCAATCCCTGCAGGGCCGGCTCCGACAATGAGAAGCTCGCAATGTTCGTGGCTGGCAGCATAGTGATCGGGATCGACGTCACTCGGCGCGTCACCCAGACCAGCCATGCGACGAATGGCAGGCTCGTAAAGACGTTCCCAGAAGGAACGCGGCCACATGAATGTCTTGTTGTAGAAACCAGCCGGAAAGAAGCGACCCAAGCGATCATTGATCGCGCCCAGATCGGCCTTGAGCGAAGGCCAACGATTCTGGCTGCGGGCATTCAGCCCATCATAGATCTCGATCGCGGTTGCCCGCAGATTGGGGGTGAATCGTCCCCCGCCCCTGTCAACCGAAATAAGGGCATTCGGCTCTTCCACACCAGCGCCAACCAGCCCGCGCGGACGGTGATATTTGAAGGAGCGGCCGAAAACGGTTACGCCAGACGCAAGCAATGCGGACGCAAGGCTATCTCCGGCAAAACCTTCGTACGGTTTGCCATCGAAGAGAAAGCGTACTTTCTTGCTGCGGTCGATGCGACCGCCCTCGCTCAGCCGAAAACCCGTCATTTTCGGGGCTCTCCGGCCTTGTATGTCAATTCGAATTTATCGGTCACGGTGTCGCGCACCGCGTTGAAGAAGCGGCCGCACCCAAAACTATGGCGCCAGCGTTCATTGTGGCGCCCCTTTGGGTTGGACCGCAAAAAGAGGTAACGTTCCCACTCCTCATCCGAGAGCGCGGAGGGATCCGCTGGCCGGGCGATATGCGCTTCACCGCCATAGGTGAATTCCACTTCGGGGCGCTTTTCATCGCAGTAGGGGCAGTGAATGAGAAGCATCAGTGCGCTACCGCCGCTGCTGCTGCTTCATCTATGAGGCGCCCGCCTCTGAAGCGATCGAGATTGAAGGGCGCATTGATGGGATGCGGCTCGTCCTTGGCCATGGTATAGGCGAGGAGATCACCTGCCCCGGGAGTTGCCTTGAATCCTCCTGTGCCCCAACCACAGTTCACATAAAGTCCGGAAACAGGGGTTTTTCCAAGGATCGGCGATCGATCTGGGGTCACATCGACAATTCCGCCCCAGCTGCGCAGCATCCGCATGCGCCGGAAAATCGGAAAGATCTCACAAATCGCTGCCAGATTGTGTTCGAGGATGTGGAGCGCGCCCCTCTGGGAATAGCTCACATACTGGTCTGTTCCGGCACCGATTACAAGTTCACCCTTGTCTGACTGGCTCATGTACGCGTGAACGGTGTTTGACATGACCACGCACGGAAAGACAGGTTTGACGGGCTCTGAAACAAGGGCCTGCAACGGGTAGCTTTCGAGCGGAAAATCGAGACCAGCCATCCGCATGATCACAGAGGTGTTCCCGGCAGCCGAAACGCCAACCTTTTTGGATGCGATAAAGCCGCGTTCGGTCTCAACGCCTTCAATTGCGCCCTGCCGATCGCGCCGAATTCCCGTCACGGCGCAATTCTGGATAATATCGACGCCAAGGCGTGACGCGGCCCGCGCATAGCCCCAGGCAACGCTGTCATGACGTGCCGTGCCTCCACGCCTTTGAAGCGCAGCGCCAAGCACAGGGTAACGGGCGTCCCGCGCAATGCTGAGAGGCGGACAATAGGCCTTGGCTTGTTCCGGCGTGAGCCATTCATTGTCGACGCCGTTCAACCGGTTGGCATGAATATGGCGTTTGAAACTCTGCACATCATGGACATTGTGTGCGAGCATCATCACGCCGCGTTTCGAATACATCACATTGAAATTAAGGTCCTGGGAAAGGCCGTCCCACAGTTTCACAGCGTGATCGTAAAGATGCGCACTTTCATCATACAGGTAGTTGGAGCGGATGATGGTGGTATTCCGCCCTGTATTGCCACCGCCGAGCCACCCCTTTTCGATCACGGCGACATTTGTGATCCCGTAACGGCTGGCCAGATAATAGGCTGCGCCGAGGCCATGACCACCGGCGCCGACGATGATTGCATCATAGAAAGGTTTGGGTGACGCGTCCGGCCAGTGTTCCGGCCAGTTCCTATGTCCGGAAAGCGCATTGGCAAATAGGCTGAACCCACTGAACCGGCTCATTCGCGGCTCCCGCTCCCAAGTGAATGGGAGACACGCAAAACCGTCATCTCGTCGTCGCCCAAGGCATCAAACATGTCTCAGGCCCTCAATGCCGTATTTTCCGGGTCGAAGGGGCTGTCAGGAATAATGACGGCCTTGTGCCGCTTGCCCAGAATGCCGATCTCAAACTCGCGTCCAACCTCAGCCAGGTCTGGCTTGATCATGGCGAGGGCAAGGCTCTTTCCGACGCGCCAGCCATAGCCACCCGATGTTGCACGGCCGACGACCTCATCACCCACATAAATGGGCTCGGAACCACGGGCATCCGCATCAGTCACGCTCAGCACTTCAAGAGTGACGAGCTTGTTTGACAGGCCCTTTTCCTTGTTGGCCAACAACGCGGCCCTGCCGTGAAATCCTGGCTTCTTCAGGCTGATGAACCGATCCAGCCCACTTTCATAGGCGTTATACTCGATCGAAAGCTCCCGCGGAATCAGCTTGTAGCTCTTCTCAAGCGCCATGAGCGTCATGGCCTTTATGCCAAACGGCTTGATGTCAAATTCAGCTCCCGCCGCCATAAGCAAATCGAAAATATAATTCTGCATTTCGATCGGGTGATGGATTTCCCAACCAAGTTCCCCGATGAAATTGACACGCAACGCATCGACAGGTGCCGCGCCGATGCTGATCCGCTGGCCAGTCAGCCAGGGAAACGCCTCATTCGACAGGTCCGATCGCGTAACCTTTGACAGGACATCCCGCGCCCTCGGCCCGGCAAGGACAAGGACCCCCATCTGCGTTGTCAATCGTTCGAACCGCACCGATCCGTCAGCAGGCAATGCCTTGACGAGGTAATCCTGGTCATGCCGTTCATACGCCCCTGCCGAAACGAGATAGAAGCTTTGCGGCCCATTCTTGTAGACGGTGAATTCCGCCCGGACACCGCCTTCCGCCGAGAGCAGATATGACAATGTGACACGTCCAATCTTCTTCGGGACGGCATTGGTCAGCAAGCTATCCAGCCATGCCTCAGCTCCGGGGCCGGAAATGCGACATTTTGCAAAGGCGCTCATGTCCTGAAGGCCAACTTTTTCAGTGACATGACGGCATTCATTACCCACATGTTCAAAATAGTTTGAACGGCGGAACGACCATTTTTCCCGCACCGGTTCGCCTTCCACAACCGGATGATTCTCATTCAGCAGGACGTCTGGAGCATCCAGATCTGCTTTGGTCAGTTCATACCCCTGGGGCGCAAACCAGCCCGGACGTTCCCAGCCAAAAACGGAACCGAACACAGCCCCAAGCGCCTTCATTCTGTCATGGCAGGGCATGCGCCGCAGTCCGCGTGCACCTTCACGCTCTTCGTCCGGATAGTGGACGGTAAAGACCTTGGCATAGGCTTCTTCGTTCTTTTCGACGAGATAGCCTTCGCCCGCATAGTCTCCAAAGCGGCGCGGGTCGACACCCATCATGTCGATGGTGGGCTCTCCATCAACAATCCAATGGGCCAATTGCCAACCCGCGCCACCTGCGGCCGTGATCCCGAAGCTATGGCCTTCATTCAGCCAAAAGTTCTTGAGACCCCATGCCGGTCCGACGATCGGCGACCCGTC
>CAYSCC010000145.1:0-5058 GCA_964429375.1 uncultured Chakrabartia sp. | reverse complement strand
GAACCGGTTGAAGGAGCGGCCGCAAATGCGCTTGCCAATCCTGTGCCCGAGAGCGTGAAGGAAGATCGCTTCGCGCAAATCATGGAGCACACAGCCAGAATTTCCTCAGCCAAACTCGCGACCCGGATCGGCAAGGTGATTGATGTCATTCTTGACGATGTGGATCCTGACGGGGGCGCAACCGGCCGTTCAAAGGCAGACGCCCCCGAAATTGACGGTTCCGTCTTCCTGCGTGATGCTCAGGGACTGGCAATCGGCGACATTGTGCCCGTCCTTGTAGAGGATGCAGACGAGCATGACCTTTTTGGCGATCCAGACCGTCGCTAGAACAATGTTGTCAGCCCGTAGAACAGGGCGCCGACGAATGCCGATGCAGGGATTGTGATGATCCAGGCCACAACCACGTTGCTGGCCACTCCCCATCGGACAGAGGATGTCCTGCGCGCGGTGCCGGCACCAATGATGCAGCCCGTGATGGTATGCGTCGTCGATACGGGTATGCCCAATGCCGATGCAGTAAAGACCATGATTGACCCGCCGAGAGATGCACTGAATCCCTGATGCTGGGACAGCTTGGTTATCCGCGTTCCCATGGTCTGGATGATCTTCCAACCTCCGGAAAGAGTGCCAAGGGAAATGGCGACATAACAACTGATCGCGACCCAATGGGGAACGTGAAACTCTCCCTGCAGATAGCCTGTGGAATAAAGAAGGACCGTGATGATGCCCATGGTCTTTTGGGCGTCGTTCAACCCGTGACTGATGGAATAGGTCGCGGATGATACAATGTGCAGCAGCTTGAACCCACCCTCGGCGCCCCTGGGCGTGGCATTCCTGAATAGCCAGCTCGAAATCAGCATGAGCAACATGGACAGCAGCATGCCAAGCATGGGAGAGAGAAATATCGCGACGACTGTCTTGTTGAGACCCGTCCACTGGATGCCACTGATTCCCGCATGCGCGACGCCCGCTCCGACCAGTCCGCCGACAAGGGCATGGCTCGATGAAGACGGGATTCCGCGCCACCAAGTCACCACATTCCAGAACATTGCGCCAACCAACGCTCCAAACACGACTGCGGGAGTCACCAGATCCTTGTCGATGATGCCCTTGCCGATCGTTTCGGCAACCTTTTGGAGGCTGGGAAAGATGATCGAAAGAAAATAAGCCATGAAGTTGAAGAGTGCGGCAAAGGCAACGGCTTTGACGGGGCTCAGCAATCGCGTTGCCACCACAGTGGCAATCGAATTGGCGGCATCATGCAGTCCGTTCAGAAAGTCAAAAGCCAGTGCAACAACGATCAGCCCGATGAGAAGAGGCATCGCAAGCTCATGCATCCGCCGTCCCCTTGTCAGGCGTGATCAAGGACGAGACCCTGAATCTCGTTCGCGACATCTTCGAACTTGTCGACCACCTTTTCCAGATTGCCGTAGATCTCGCGGCCAATGAAGAACGCCATGGGGTCGGTCTTGCCCGTTTGCGCAAAGAGCAGTTTGAGCCCTTGTTCGTGAATCTCGTCGGCATGCCCTTCAATCTGGACAAGGCGTCCCGTCAGCGTCAGCAAGCGCGATCCATTCCGCCCGATTTCACGCAACAGTGGCACTGCCTCTTCAGTCAGCCGAGCTGCTTCGACAATGATTCCCCCCATGTCCCGCATGTGCGGATCAAAGCCGGTCACGCCATAGACGGTGATGGTTTTCGCCAGGGCGTTCATCTGGTCAATCGCATCATCCATTGATCCAATCAGGTCGGTTATGGCCGTGCGATCAAAAGGTGTAATGAATGTCCGGTGCACGTCGCGCAGCACTTCCCGGATGATTTCGTCGGCGTCATGTTCGTGGGCTTCGATTTCCGCGCAACAGGATGCTATGTCGCCACTGCCCTGCAGCAATTTGCCAAGAGAATCGGCGCCAGCCACCAATGTCGCCGCATGCGCCTCAAATTGTTCGAAAAAACGCCCTTTCTTGGGCAACAATGCCTGAAACCAGCGCACGATCGCGTTCCCTTCCCCTATCCCCTCTTGTCTGTCTAGCAGCCATAACTTGCTTTGCACAACCGGAGGCGGAGGCATCCGGAATTCCGCGATCATGACCTTCAGTTCCGGCTCATCCACCGCCTCCACGGCATCGGGAATGCCAAACCAGCGGCATTCCCTCTCTCCAAGTTCCGGCCAGACTTCAGCTTGCCGCAAGACCGCGATCGGGAAAACATCAACGGTTGTGGGCCGAACTCCACCGCGAGCCAATCGCTTGTCATAGTCGAACGATCCGAGCGCGGCCGGGCAGCCAATGCCGGTGAGGCCCGCTTCCTCAAAGGCTTCTTCAGCGGCTGCCTCATGAGGTTTCAGCCCCTCGATCCGGTTGCCTTTCGGGATAACCCAGCGCTTGGTTTCGCGGGACGTGATGAGCATGATCTCCACCTGCCCATCCGGGCCAGTGCGATACGGAAGTGCTCCGACCTGACGCGCCTTGTCCTTTGCCATTGCATCGCGTTAGCGGACAGCGGTGCTGCAATCAAACGGCTCGACGAATAGCCAAGAGCTTGGCATGGGAGCAGTATGACAGACTTTGCAGACCTGCTTCAGCCAGACCATGGCCAGCCAGCCAGAACAATTACGGTGTTGGACAAATCCGCCTTTCCGGAGTGGCTATCTGCCCAACCGGAACGGGCACGAAGTGCTGCGCATGCTGCGCGCTTCGGGGGCAAGCCTGGCGAAGTGCTGATCGTGCCGGGAGATACGTCAACGGACTGGTCAGTCGCTCTTGGCAATTCGGAGCATGCGAGTGTCTGGACGCTGGCAAGCGCCGCAGCGCGACTTCCAGAAGGGCAGTACAGGCTTTCCGAAGGCAACCCCGGCGGCATGGCACTGGGTTGGTTGCTGGCACACTATCGCTACAGTCGCTATCTTTCGAAAGCCGAAGCAATCCCGGCCCGGGTGCTGTTGACGACGGACCCTGCCTCCATCGTTGAACATGTTCGACAAGCCCAGGCCACGTCATTCGTGCGGGATCTTGTCAACACGCCTGCCGCAGATCTTGGACCGGCCGAGTTGCAGCACGAAGCCGAAGTGCTGGCCAAGCAGTTTGGCGCCACAATCACCGTTACAAAGGGACATGATCTCGAAACCGGGTTCCCTATGGTCCATGCTGTGGGGCAGGCAGCAGACAAGCGCCATGCCCCCCGGCTTGTCGAACTGGAGTGGGGTCACCCGTCCCATCCTCGCGTGGCCATCGTTGGCAAGGGGATTACGTTCGATTCCGGCGGGCTGGACATCAAGCCCGCGAGCGGCATGAGGATCATGAAAAAGGACATGGGCGGTGCTGCACATGCTCTTGCGCTTGCCAGCCTCATCATGGATGCGCGGCTGCCGGTGCGCCTGCACATGATCGTGCCCACGGCGGAAAATGCGATTTCGGGCAACGCCTTCCGACCAGGTGACATTCTGAGATCACGGAATGGCATGACCGTTGAAATTGACAATACAGACGCGGAAGGCCGCCTCATACTGGCCGATGCCTTGACGAAGGCAAGCGAGGCAGAGCCACAGATGATTGTCGATTTCGCAACGCTGACGGGAGCAGCACGCGTAGCCCTTGGCCCTGATCTGCCCGCATTGTTCAGCAATGATCATGCCTTGGCGGATGACCTCAACAAGGCCTCGGTCGCGGAGCATGATCCTGTCTGGAGACTGCCGCTCTGGTCTGGTTATGACGACATGCTCAAATCTGAAGTCGCGGACATTGCCAATTCTTCGGAAGGCGGCATGGCCGGGGCCATTACGGCTGCACTGTTTTTGCGCAAGTTTGTCCCTGCCGGAACCCCTTGGGCTCATCTGGACACTTGGGCTTGGCGGGCCAGTTCGCGTCCCGGGCGCCCAAAGGGCGGCGACGCTCTGGGCCTGCGCGCCGTCTGGTCGGTTCTGAAGTCTCGCTACCCGGCGGCGTGAACATAGTCTGCGCGACGGCATGGTGCCCTCCGCAACGGCTGCCATTGCCTTTTCCGGGTCCCCTCGTCTACATGCCGCGCGAACATGCCGACGTCGCACAACAAATTTTCGTTAAGCGGGCCCTCTCGCGCCCTTGATCCGCGCATCAATGCGATGCGTGGGGATCTTGCGGATATCGCGCTGGCCGGCAGGCATTTCTCGCCTCATTATGCCATGCCGGTGGAACGGTATTGCACAGCCATCCACGCCCCTGTGTGCGAAAAGCCGGATGAGCGGCAGGTCTCCGAATTGCTTGCAGGCGAAGCATTCATGGCCCTCGACTTTTCGGCGGGATGGGCATGGGGCTATTGCAAGCATGATCACTATGTTGGCTATGTCCGATCCGATGCCCTTGATGCCCAGCCGCAGCCCATTGCGGATCCGCTTCCAGCGAACTTGACTGAGGCCGCACGGCAATTTCTGGATATGCCCTATGTGTGGGGCGGACGGGGTGGCGCCGGGATCGATTGCTCCGGACTCATTCAGCGCAGCGCTGCGTCGATTGGCATCGCCGCACCACGCGACAGCGACATGCAAATGCAAAGCCTTGGTGTTGCCCTGAAGGATGAAGAAGCACTCAAGTCTGGTGACCTGGTTTTCTTTCCGGGCCATGTTGCCATGATGATTGATGCCAACACTCTCATCCACGCAACAATGTATTTTGGAAAAACCGTGATCGAGCCTCTCTCCGACGTTGTTGGCCGAACGGACGAAGATCATCTTGGTGGCATCATCTCAAGACGGCGGATCACACAATGAACCGTGTATTCATTGATGGTGGCCACGGTACGACGGGACTTGAAATTCGACAGCGCCTCTCTGGACGGATTGATATTGAGCTCATCGAGATTGATGAGTCGCTGAGGAAGAGCGCAGACGCGCGCAGCCGGGCGCTGAATGAGGCTGACATTGTCATACTCTGCCTTCCCGATGATGCCGCGCGGGAGGCCGTTGCGCTTGTCGAAAATGGCCGAACGCGCATCATTGATGCCTCAACTGCCTTTCGAACGGCGCCAGACTGGGTTTTCGGTTTTCATGAAATTGATGATCGGGGCATCGAATCCCTGCGGGAT
>CAYSCC010000144.1:0-5098 GCA_964429375.1 uncultured Chakrabartia sp. | reverse complement strand
TTTGATTGGCGCTCGGGAATTGGGCATTGATGTCGAACTGACCTTTGAACCCCGTGCAGAACTGGTTCTTGTGACGGGTGTTCAGGTCCAGCAGGTTCTGGTCAATCTGATCCGGAATGCTGTCGAGGCAATGGAGCACTCTTCGATCCGTCAGCTTTCGATCCGGACACACAGGCAGTCTCCGAAACTGGTGCTGGTCAGCGTGACGGACAGCGGACAAGGCTTTGCAGAGGAAAGCATCGATCGCCTGTTCGAGCCCTTTTTTAGTACCAAAGGCGATGGAATGGGCCTCGGGCTTTCCATCTGCAGGACCATTATCGAATCCCTGGGAGGATCGATCTGGGCCGAACGGACCGATCACGGGATGCGGTTCAGTTTTACATTGTTGAGCGCAGACACGGAGGATGGTGATGGCGGACCGGCGTCAGATTTACCTGGTGGATGATGATGATGCCGTGCGGCGTTCGGCCGGCTTCATGCTCAAGACATCCGGATTCGCTGTGGAATCCTTTGTGTCGGGTGTTGAATTCCTGAAGAGTGTTGACGGGCTTGCTCCGGGCTGCATTCTGCTTGATGTGCGCATGCCGGGCATGGATGGCCTTGAGGTCCAGCGCGCGCTTTCAGAACGGGGTATCACCTTTCCCGTTATCGTTCTGACAGGCCATGGGGATGTCAACGTGGCTGTTGCGGCCATGAAGGCGGGTGCGCTCGATTTCATTGAAAAGCCCTTCGAAAAGGCGGTCCTTGTGGCCGCGCTGGAGGAAGGGTTCGCCCAGATCGAGCGGTCGGATCGTGGCAAGGCTCGTGCTGCCGAGGCTGCCCTGCGGCTCAATGTTCTGACGGCGCGAGAGCGTGATGTCCTCGAAGGCCTGGTTCGCGGGTTCCCAAACAAGACGATTGCCTATGACCTTGGGATCAGTGCCCGAACGGTCGAGATTCACCGGGCCAACCTCATGACGAAACTCAACGTCCGCAGCCTTTCGGAGGCGCTTCGGATTGCCTTCGCTGCGGGGCTGGGCGAAGCCGCAGGTTGATGGTTCAGCTATGCATGGGCCGGTTCGGCCAGGGGCAATGTAAAGGCAAAATTTGATCCGCCTGACTTGCGCCGTTCCGCCCAGATCCGGCCGCCGTGCGCTTCAACCAGCGTGCGGCAAATCGAAAGGCCCAGACCCATGCCATTCTGCCTGGTGGAGCGGAACGGTTCGAACAGGTCGTTCGCCAGATCAGCAGGAATTCCAGAGCCGGCATCCGAAACAGTGAGCTGCACCACCCCGTCTTCGACAATGTGTGAGCAGATCTCGACCCGTTTGATCGGAGCCTTTTCCATTGCGTCGAGGGCATTGCGGATCAGGTTGAAGAGGACCTGCTGAACGTTGATGCCATTGACATGGACCCTGTCCGCGCGGGGATCGAGCGCAATACGCACTTCGATCTCGTCCTTGCCTGTGCCCAGCAGCGCCAGAGCACAGGCTTCGCGGACCAGCTTCTTCAGGCTTTCAACCTGTTTGCTGGACTCTCCCCGCCCAATGAATTCGCGCAGGCTGCGCACGATTCTGCCTGCCCGGACGGCCTGTTCGGCTGCGCTTGAAACAGCTTCGCGCAGGATGTCCGTGTCGGCATCGCCAGCCTCGACAAGCTGCTGTGCCGCTTCCATGTAGTTTGTGATCGCGGCAAGTGGTTGGTTCAGTTCATGCGCGAGCGCGCTGGTCAATGATCCGACAGCACTTGTTCGGGCGACGTGCGCCAGTTCATTCTGGAGTTCATGCATGCGGCGTTCGACCGACTGGCTTTTGGTCAGATCTCGAATGAACCCGGTAAAGATGCGTCCTTCGGGCGTGTCTGCTTCCCCCACTGCAAGCTCGATTGGGAAGGTTGAACCGTCCCTGCGCCGTGCCGTCATGACACGGCCGACCCCGAGAATCCGCTTTTCCCCGGTCAGCCGATATCGCTCGATATAGCTGTCATGCCGTTCCCGGTCTGGCGAGGGCATCAACAGGCTTACATTTTCGCCGATGACGTCCGCTTCGCTGTAACCGAACATTTGTTCGGCAGCCGCGCTGAACGACAGGATGCGGCCACGGTCGTCGATCACAACCATGGCATCCGGGACGGTGGCAAGGATCGAGCGAAGATGCCCTTCGTTGAAGCCGTCTTTCACAAATGCATTCATAGCGTTCCGATCGATGGCCTGCTTGCCGGATACCGTGACGGGCCATCCGGTCTTTCGTGCGGGTGGCAGGCCCGAAATCCTAGTTCCCGATTTGCCGGCTCGATATCCGTATCAACCCTTATTGGATGGGTTCACGCAATCGAAGATGGTGCCGTCATGGTCTGGTCCATCATCCGTCTTGAGCTCGCTCGCACGCCCGAATTCCCGGAAGGATCCGCGTCGCGGGCCTATCTCTTGAGGCTGCCCCTCGACGCGCAGGGCGTGGTTGACGTCGATGAGTTCAAGAAAACGCCGGAACTTGCAACGGTGAGGCGCTACTGGCCGAACGAACGGGACAAGGAAGGCTATGTTGTCCGAAAAGGGAAGGGCTGGGCCTTTTCCTACGCGATCGGGGATGAAGACGACGAGACGCTTTTCCATCTCGAAACCCATCCTATCAGGCTGGGTGAATTCGTGACGATCACCGAAACAGACGGGCAGAAGCTACCCTTCCGTGTGGTTCGCTGCGAATAGCCGGAGGCGGTTCAGCCCTGCGCGAGGCGCGCACCCATCAATTGATGTAGCAGGTTGATGGCTTTCAGCGGCCGGACCATCACCTTGAAGCGCGTGATCCGGCCTTCCTCATTCCACCAGATCATGTCGATGCCATTGATCTTTATGCCGTCGATCTCGTTTTCGAACTCGAGGATTGCCGAATTGTCTCCATTCCATTCGCCGACATATCTGAAACCCGATCCGCCCAGGACATTTGCCGCCGCCATGAGATATTTGAACGTGATCTCCTTCCCGCGTTGTGGCGTGTGGACGACCGGCGATTCAAAGACGACAGACTCGTCGAGCAGGTCGAGCAGCGCCTGGGGGTCTCCGCTTTCCATATAGGCATGCCAGCGCGAAAGTGTGTTGGTCATCGAGACTCTCCGGAATTGAATGATGCAGTGGCAGGCGACGAGCCCTTTGCCAGGCGTCCCGGCATCAGGCCCTGGACCCGGCGAATGTGCGATAAGCGTAGAGCAGGCTGATCACAAAGAAAGCCTCGACAGCCATCGGGACAAACGCTCCCGGAGTGACGCCGTCAATAATCAGGCTGACCGTCCGTCCAGTGATCGCAATGGCAAACAGCAGGATGGGGGCGATCAGCAAGGCCGCATTCTGTCGCAAGGCGGCCGCTGCTGCCAGGAGGCCACCGGTCAGGAAAAAGGCGCACATGTCTGCACGCAGCACGGCCAGGCCGGGGATGCCGTTGGGCGAGAGGAAAAAGGCAGTGCCGAACCTGACGGGATCGACGAGGAAGCCCAACCCCAGGACAAGTCCGAATATCGCGGCCAATGCCGCAAGGATGCGTGCGATGAAGACCATATCTTGTCCTTTGCGGGTGCTTTGGCCTGCGATAGCGCACAATTGTGCCGGTGCAACAGCGGTTTAGTGAAAATCGCGCGATTTCGGGAATGTGCGCACCGAGCGGGGATGGCCACCGGTACGGACATGGCGCGGCAGCTGGGGGTGGGCAAAGACGTCTGCCCGGCTGACGTCCGGCTTCGCCCGATGGACATCGGACAAGGTTGCGAGAAGATCCGTCCGGTCGATGATCCGGTGCGCCATCAGGTGGATGATACCTTCGGGGCTTTTCTGGATGTCGCCAGCCACCTGCATCAGACGAGAGGACATGACGGCAAGCCGGAACCGTTCGAACGTACGGGCCCACATGATGACGTTTGTGACGCCTGTTTCATCTTCGAGAGTGATGAAGATGGCCTTGCCATTGCCCGGCCGCTGGCGAACAAGGACAACGCCTGCGACGTCTGCTCGCAGACCATGTCTCGCCTGCTGGATTTCGCCACAGCTCAAAATGCCCTCTGCTTCAAACACCGGGCGCAGAAGCTGCATCGGGTGCGCCTTGAGCGACAGCCGCACCGTCTGGTAATCAGCAGCGACATGTTCGCCCAGATGCATCACCGGCAGGTTCGCATCGGGTTCCACACCCAGTTCGCGCGCGCGCGCAGCAGCAAAAAGGGGCAACTCACTTGCCGGGGTTCGCCGCGCTTCCCAGGCTCCCTGGCGTCGATCAAACCCCAGTGAGCGCAAGGCATCCGCATCGGCCAGCAGGCGCAGCGCCCGCGGTGGCAAGCCGGCCCTGCGTGCCAGATCCTCAATCGAGACAAAGGGACGCATGGCCGTCATGGCATCGGCCCATATCTCTCGAAAGCCGCTGACCTGCCGAAGCCCGAGGCGCAGTGCGCCTCCGGTGATGCTGTTGTTCCAATCGCTGGCATTGGCATCGACGGGAAGCACGTCCACGCCATGTTCACGGGCATCCCGGACAATCTGGGCGGGCGCATAAAATCCCATGGGTTGTGAATTGAGGAGGGCAGCAGCGAAAATCGCAGGATGGTGGCACTTGATCCAGGCGGACACATAGACCAGCCGCGCAAAGGACAGGGCATGGCTTTCAGGGAAGCCATAGCTTCCGAACCCCTCGATCTGGCGATAGCAGCGTTCGGCAAATTCCGCTTCATAGCCGCGCCGCACCATTCCGCCGACAAGCTTGTCATGAAACCTGTCCATTCCCCCGACATTCCGGAAAGTGGCCATGGAACGGCGAAGCTGATTGGCTTCGGCTTCGGTAAATTCGGCCGCAACGATCGCCAGCTTCATGGCCTGTTCCTGGAACAGCGGCACGCCCAGCGTCTTGCCGAGTACATCGCGAAGCTCGTCTGGAGAGTGTGGCGGGCTTGGCGACGGGAAGGAAACGGCCTCCTTTCCGGCACGCCGCCGGAGATAGGGATGGACCATGTCCCCCTGGATCGGGCCGGGCCTGACAATCGCAACCTGGATCGTCAGATCGTAAAGTGTGCGCGGCTTCAGGCGCGGCAGCATGCTCATCTGCGCCCGGCTCTCGACCTGGAAGACGCCGATACTGTCTCCGCGGCA
>CAYSCC010000143.1:0-5100 GCA_964429375.1 uncultured Chakrabartia sp. | reverse complement strand
CTTGCGCCACTCATGCTTGCTGCACGAGGCGAATGGCGCGCCTTTGCCGCGGCGGGTGCGACTGCTGGCACTCTCGTCGGCTTGTCGGCGCTGGTCTTTGGGGCGGACCTATGGGTCACCTACCTGAGTGCGACTGCGGGGACGCAGGCCGCCATGGTGAATGACGTTGGCACATTCTTCATCCTCATGATGCCGACTGTGGTCCCCCAACTGTCGATCCTCGGTTTCCCGTTGCAGATTGCGATCGCGGTACAAGCATTCGTGGCGCTTGCAGCCGTTTTCGCGGTCATTCGGGCCCGTCATTTGGACCACCGAAGTTTTGGTCTGGCAGGAGCCTTGGCGACTTTTCTGGTGCTCCCATATGCGTTCTCCTACGACATGACGGCCGCCAATTTGGCATGTCTTGTTGGCATGGCAGGATATCTTGCCAGATCCGGCAATGGCATGCAGAAGGCGTGGCTTGCGATTGCTTTTACCGTGCCCGTCACGATCTTGACGATGTCGCGGCTGGGGATCGCAATTGCTCCGCTTCTGCTGGCAGGCGCGCTCTATGCCCTGACCAACCAAAGACAAGCTCGTGACAACCCAGCAGCGCCATGATTGGCTGATCCGCGCTGGCTGGATTGCGCTTCTAGCCTGTGCTGCTGGCCTCCGACTCTTCAATCTTCCGGCCAAGCCATTTTGGCTAGATGAAGCCTGGAGCCACTGGTTTTCAGGCCAAGCCTGGACGGACCTGATAGCGGGCGTGATCCGCTATGACACCCACCCTCCCTTTTACTATGGCATACTCAAGCTTTGGCGTACGCTTGCAGGAGACGGCGAACTTGCATTGAGATCACTCTCCGTGATCGCATCCATAGCGACTATTGTGCTTGTTCCTTATCTTGCCCGGCGGTGTGTCGAATCCGAACCGGCCAAGGCAGCTGGTTTTGTCGCGGTCGCCCTACTGGCCGTTTCCCCGCCACTCGTCGAAGCTGCGCGGCAGGCACGACCTTATGCCTTGCTGGTGTTCGCCTTTGCGGCAGCAATGATGTTCGCTCTGCAAATCATGAAGCACTGGCAAGGCGAGCAAAACACCGCGGTCGGCCGGAAAATCTGGGCAGGCTACATAATTGCCCTGACTGCCGTTCTTTGGCTTCATACGTTGGGCGCACTTCATGCATTTGCCATCAGCTGTGGGCTTGCTCTCGCCTTGTTCAACTGCGGACTGACGCGCCAGCGAATACTGGATTTCCTGATCGCACACGCCCTCTGCTTCGTGTTCTGGCTGCCCAGCCTTGCAATTTTGCAGGAGCAACAAAGGAACTGGACAAAGGCAACATGGCTTGTGTTTCGGCCGGAGACGGCCGCAATGGATTATGTTCACGCGGTTGCCGCTCCCGGGGTTGTGGGTCTGGGCCTCATCCTTCTGGCAGGGTGCGGCCTTGTGTTTGGACTTCGACAGAGAACAACTCGCAATGCCACCCTGTTCCTGCTCATTTGCGCCGCCATACCGGCACTGCTAGAATTGCTGCTGTCCCTGACCGTGAGCCCGGTGTTTTTGGGACGCACTCTTGTTCCCGGAGCGGCGGCGATTGCTCTGCTGGCTAGCCTCCCGGCAGCGATTGCTCCTCGCCCGCTTGTTCCCCATGCAGTCACAGCGATTGTCTCGCTCGGCATGTTTGCAGCTTGCTGGCAGATGGTATCGCGCGCGCCGGAGGAACGGTGGAGAGACGTGGGACGGGCCATTGCGGAGAAACTTGCTCCCGGCGATGAAGTCTGGCTTTTGCCGAATGAGCTTATCTTGCCGTTCCAACTGGCCAACCCGGAGCTTGCTTCCCGGACAGGAGTACGTCCTTTGCCGCATGGCTTCCCCGCACGACCGGGCGACGGCCCACATCCATCCGGAACTGCGGCTGTTGTCGCAATGACTGAGGACACGGCGCTGCGACTGGTGGCCGATGCACGGCAGCGCGGTGTCCACAGGGTCTGGGTCGTCAGCCGCTTTGCGTGGCTGTTCGATCCGCAGTCAACGCTGGATTCAGCCTTTGGAGCTCAAGCCAGGATTGAACGAAGCGAAAGATTCGCTCCGCTTGTCATCCAAGCATATCAGATCAACGGGCCCGGCGACCAAGCAGCCGAAGCCTCAGGGCGTTGAGCTTGATAAAGCCGGCGGCATCGCGCTGGTCATATGCCCCTGCGTCATCCTCGAAAGTCACGATCTTTTCGGAATAGAGCGAATTGGGCGACCTGCGTCCGATCACATTGACGCTGCCCTTGTACAACTTCAGCCTGACGGTCCCAGATACATTGGCCTGAGAATGATCGATTGCGGCCTGGAGCATCTCGCGCTCAGGCGAAAACCAGAAGCCGTTGTAGATCAGTTCGGCGTAGCGTGGAGCAAGCTCGTCCTTCAGGTGCGCCGCCCCACGATCCAGCGTGATCTGCTCGATCCCGCGGTGTGCCATGTGGAGAATTGTTCCTCCGGGTGTTTCATACATCCCGCGGGATTTCATCCCGACGAAACGGTTCTCAACAAGGTCCAAGCGGCCAATGCCATGGACCTTGCCATAGTCGTTCAGCGTCGCAAGCAGGGTCGCAGGTGACATGGCTTTACCATTGACGGCCACGGGATCCCCGCGCTCAAAGTCAATGGTAATGATCTCCGGCGTGTCAGGCGCGTCTTCCGGGTTGTTCGTGCGCGAATAGACATAATCCGGCACTTCTTCCCACGGATCCTCGAGAACCTTTCCTTCCGATGATGTGTGGAGAAGGTTTGCATCCGTCGAAAAGGGGCTTTCGCCGCGCTTGTCCTTGGGCACGGGAATCTGATGCTGTTCGGCAAATGCGATCAGCGCCGTCCGACTCGTCAAATCCCATTCGCGCCATGGTGCAATGACCTTGATGTCCGGGTTCAGGGCATAGTAACCAAGCTCGAACCGGACCTGATCATTGCCTTTGCCCGTCGCCCCATGGCTCACTGCATCGGCACCAACCTGGCGGGCAATCTCGATCTGGCGTTTGGCGATCAGCGGACGTGCGATGGATGTGCCCAGCAGATACAGCCCTTCATAGAGGGCATTGGCCCGCATCATGGGAAAAACGAAGTCACGCGTGAATTCTTCGCGCAAATCCTCGATAAAGATATGCTCTTCCCTGACGCCTGCAAGACGCGCCTTTTGACGCGCGGGCTCGATCTCTTCACCCTGGCCGAGATCGGCCGTGAACGTCACGACCTCGCAACGATAATTGTGTTGCAGCCATTTCAGGATAACGCTGGTATCAAGGCCGCCCGAATAGGCGAGAACAACGCGATTGATCTTGTCGGTCATGGCATCCCAAATCTGAAAGGCTGTTTGGCGGGTGTGCGCCTAGGGCATCGGCGTCCGCATATCAACTGCCCAGCCTGCGCGTGGCAGCATTCATCGCGTGGAAAGCTTGTATCGGCCATCATCCCAGCAGGGATGGTACTAGGAGCACAGACATGAAGAGAACTATTGTGATCACAGCCCTATGTGGCGCAGCTTTGGGCATCCCGGCACTGGCACTTGGTGCACATGAAATGCACGAGCATATGTCCGGGCCGATGACCCGGAGTGGTGTGGAAGCCATGATCAAGGAGCATTTTGCGAAAGTCGACTCAAATGGCGATGGATTCATCATCAAGGCCGAGGCAGATGCCGCCCGCGACAAACTGAAAGCAGGCATGCGCGACCATCATTTCAAGATGATGGACAAGAATGGGGACGGATCAATCAGCCGGGCAGAATTTGATGCGAAACCGCAGATGATGGCGATGCATGGCGATGGACCGACACCGCCCGCGGGCGCCCCGGACGCTCCCCCACCTCCCCACTCGCCGTCCATGACGATGAAGTCAGGCGCCATGGCCATGAAGGGTGGCCACGGAAAAATGCTGATGATGATGCATCATGGTGGTGGAATGTTTGAGCGAGCCGATGCCGACAAGGATGGTCGGGTATCATTGGCAGAAGCACTCGCCAGGCCATTGGCCCATTTCGACAAGGTCGATACCAACAAGGACGGAACCATTTCCGCCGAGGAACGCAAGGAAGCGCATGAAAAGATGCGCGCCGAATGGCATTCAAAGAAGAGCTAACCTGACTCCCTCGTCCGCGACCCTCGTCAATCTTCGAAAGGGTCGCGGACCAGGATCGTATCGTCCCGCTGTGGCGAGGTCGAAACGAGCGTCACGGGGCACTGGATCAATTCTTCAATGCGCCGGATGTACTTGATGGCTTGTGCAGGCAACTGCGCCCAGCTTCGCGCACCGGCAGTGGTTTCGCTCCAGCCTTCAATTGATTCGTAAATCGGTTCGACGCGCGCCTGATCAGCGGCATGAGGCGGCAGGTAATCAAAGATTTTGCCATCAAGCCTGTAGCCGACACAGATCTTGATCTCTTCAAGACCATCGAGAATATCGAGTTTTGTCAAAGCGATGCCGGTGATCCCGCTGACAGCAGCCGACTGCCGCACAAGGACCGAATCGAACCAGCCGCAGCGGCGTTTGCGCCCCGTGACAACACCGAATTCATGACCACGCGTGCCAAGGAATTCGCCGATCTCATTGTCCTGCTCGGTCGGGAATGGTCCAGAACCGACTCGCGTCGTGTAGGCCTTCACAATGCCGAGGACGAAGCCAACGCCGCCTGGCCCAAGGCCGGACCCGCTCGATGCTGTTCCGGCAACCGTATTGGAAGAGGTCACAAACGGATAGGTTCCGTGATCAATATCCAGAAGCATGCCCTGCGCGCCTTCGAACAGGATGCGTTTTCCCGCGCGTCGCGCCTCGCCAAGCGAATGCCAGACTGGCTTTGCAAACGGCAGGATATGGGGCGCGATCTCCGCCAGATCGTTCTTGAGACGAACCCTGTCGATGGGCGGTTGGTCAAAGCCCGCCCGCAGCGCGTCATGGTGGGCGCACAAACGGTCGATCTGGGGGTCCAGATCATCAAGATGGGCCAGATCGCAGACGCGAATGGCGCGCCTGCCAACCTTGTCTTCGTAAGCCGGGCCAATGCCGCGACGCGTCGTGCCGATTTTGAATTCGCTCACATCTTCGCGAAGGCCATCGAGATCACGATGGAACGGCAGGATAAG
>CAYSCC010000142.1:0-5147 GCA_964429375.1 uncultured Chakrabartia sp. | reverse complement strand
TACCTGCTCGGCATGTCTGCTCGCGTGGTTGTGGGCACTTCGCTCCTCCAGATTCTTCTCGTCACCGCTTTCACGACCATGGTCCATGCCCTGACCACGCATGCGGTTGATATTGTTCTGGCGGCCCTCCTTCTGGTTGGCGGAACATTCGGTGCCCAGATGGGGGCTCGCCTTGCCGTGAAGCTTCCGCCGCAGAAACTCAGGCTGGCTTTGGCAGTGATCGTCCTGCTTGTCGCTTTTCGGATGTTTCTGGGCCTGACCTACCAGCCTCCGGAACTGTTCACGATCGAGCTGCTCGGATGATCCGGAGCCTGTTCCTCGCTGCTCTGCTCTGCCTGCTCACCGGCGCGCGCGAGCCCGTCCTTGTCCCGGATGTGTCCCAGCGCAATGTGGACATCGTCTACAGCTTTACGGGCGCCGAGCTGCTGCTTTTTGGTGCGATCCTCTATCCCGACGGTCGCTTTCCCCAACGCGATGCCGATATTGCCGTGGTGCTGAAAGGGCCGAGCCAGCCGATACTGATGCGCGAAAAGCGGCGGCTCCTGGGGACAATTTGGGCCAATGCAGACAGCACGCGCTTCCAGTCCGCTCCCGGCTTCTACGCGATTGCGACATCGCGCCCGCTTGACAAGCTCATCGATGAACGGACGGCCGCGATCTACGAACTGGGTCTGGGTAATATCCAGCTTTCGCCCGCAGATGCCGGGGACACAAGCAAGCAGGCACGGTTCGAAAACGGCCTGGTGAACCTGCGGCGCAAGTCTGAACTGTTCATTGATCGGCCGGGTGCTGTGGAGATTACCAACGGTGTTCTCTACCGTGCCCGCCTGCCGATCCCGGCGCGTGTCCCGACCGGGCACTATACGGCCGAAACCTTCCTGATTCGGGACGGACGCATCCTTGCAGCAGCGACACGGGATATCGTCATCCACAAATCCGGTTTCGAACGCTTCGTCGCTGTTGCGGCCGATCAATCGCCGTTTCTCTATGGCCTGTGCGCCATTCTCCTTTCGCTGGGACTTGGCTGGCTGGCAAGTGCGGCCTTCCGACGGCTCTGACAGGGCTGTGAGGTTTCCGCTTTCTTAAGGAACCGCTGCTATCCATTTGCCCTCTTTCAGGGGGCAGAATTATGGATTTTCCGACGTCATCAAGTGTTGCGCAATCTCAAGCGGATTTTGGCTCCTCGGTGGCGCCGCGTCCATCGCGCGGCGTGGACACGGAAATCGGCATCGTCCTTGATATTTCGGGCTCATCGTCGCGCGTGCTTCTTGATGCAGCGGCCATCGAATCCCTTGCGGCCCAAGCCGATCCGAGCCTTTCCGGCGCAGGCCAAGTTGGCGGGCAGATCAAGGTCAAGGTCGGTTCCACCTGGCTGGTCGCAAACATCCGCACCCTGTCGAAGCATCCCGACACACCGGGCAAGGTCATCGCCATGATCGACTTTCTCGGTGAAGGCGATGAAGAGCGGCTGACAGGAAAAATCTATAATTTCCGTCGCGGTGTCACGCGCTATCCTTTTCCGGATGCGCCAGTGTTCCCAGCCTCGTCCGATGACATGCGCCAGCTCTATGCGGCCGACGACCGGGCAATCATCGAAATCGGAACGGTTTATCCGACAAGTGACATCCGCGGCGCCCTGTATGTCGATGCAATGCTCGGCAAGCATTTCGCACTCCTTGGTTCGACCGGTACCGGCAAGTCGACTTCGGCGGCTCTGATCCTTCACCGCATTTGCGAAATGGCGCCGCAGGGCCACATCGTGATGATCGACCCGCACGGCGAATACTCCGCCGCGTTCAAGACCAATGGGGCGCTCTACGACGTTACAAACCTGGCGATGCCATACTGGCTGATGAATTTTGAGGAACATTGCGAAGTTTTCCTCACCACACAGGGCAACGAACGGCAGCTTGATGCCGATATCCTCGCCAAATGCCTGCTCGCCGCGCGTGCCAAGAGCCGGGCCTCCGAGGGCATTGCAAAGCTGACCGTGGACTCGCCGATTCCCTATCTCCTGTCCGATCTGACGAACATCATTCAGGCCGAAATGGGCAAGCTCGACAAGGCAGGCGAAAACGCGCCTTACATGCGGCTCAAGACCAAGATTGACGAGATCAAGGCCGACCCCCGTTACACCTTTATGTTTTCGGGCATGATGGTTGCCGATACCATGGCCGAATTCCTCGGCCGCATTTTCCGCCTTCCCGGCGACGGCAAGCCGATTTCGATCATTGACGTGTCAGGCGTGCCTTCGGACATTACATCAGTGGTGGTCGCGGTCCTCAGCCGGATGGTGTTCGACTATGCCATCTGGTCACGCAACGAGCCGCAGCGCCCGATCCTTCTGGTGTGCGAGGAAGCGCACCGGTACGTCCCTGCCGAACGCGACGCACACAAGAGCTCGGTCGGCAAGATCCTCGGCCGCATCGCCAAGGAAGGCCGCAAATATGGCATTTCACTCGGCCTCATCACACAACGCCCGTCCGACCTTGCCGAAGGTGTCCTGTCGCAATGCGGCACGATCATCGCGATGCGCCTCAACAATGATCGCGACCAGGCCTTTGTGAAGGCCGCCATGCCCGAAGGTGCGCGTGGCTTCCTGGATACGATTCCCGCGCTCAGGAACCGGGAGTGCATCATCTGCGGCGAAGGTGTTTCGATCCCGATCCGCGTGGCGATGGATGATCTGGAAGAGTTCAAGCGGCCGGCCTCAAGCGATCCGCTTTTCTCCGAACTCTGGCAGCAGACCGGCGGCGAAGAGGAAATCGTCAGCCGCGTGGTCAAGCGGTGGCGCAGCCAGGGTAAATAGGGCGCAGTTTGGCCCTTTTCAGTTGACCTGACACGAATGACTGGCTAAGGGCCCGCTCGCCTGACGGAAATGGTGCGTGGGGATTTCCCGCAAATCCGCTTAAAATCGGGCACTACATAGCGCTTGAACGATGCTTGTGTGGGTGAAGGCCTGAGGATCATCATGTGATTCTCATAGGCCTTTTTGTGTTTTTCGGAACACCGCCTGCATGAACAGAGTAACTTCAAAAAGGTGAAGGGCTTCATGCCAACGATTAATCAGCTGGTCCGCAAGGGCCGGGACCCTCAGAAGGCCAAATCAAAGGTTCCCGCAATGGAGCAGAACCCGCAGAAGCGGGGTGTCTGCACGCGCGTCTATACGACGACCCCGAAAAAGCCGAACTCGGCTCTGCGCAAGGTGGCGAAGATCCGCCTGACCAACCAGCGCGAAGTCATCAGCTACATCCCGGGTGAAGGGCACAATCTTCAGGAACATTCCGTGGTCCTGATCCGGGGTGGCCGCGTCCGCGACCTTCCGGGTGTGCGTTATCACGTACTTCGCGGCGTTCTGGATACCCAGGGCGTCAAGGACCGCAAGCAATCGCGTTCGAAATACGGCGCGAAGCGTCCCAAGTAAGAAGGATCTGCAAGCATGGCACGTCGTCGTCGTCCCGAAAAGCGGGTAATTCTGCCTGATCCCAAGTTCGGGGATGAGGTTCTTTCGAAATTCATGAACAGCGTGATGCTGGATGGCAAGAAGTCCACGGCTGAAGGCATTGTGTACAGTGCCCTTGAAACCGTTGAGGCCCGCGCGAAGAAAGATCCGCTGCAGGTCTTTCATGATGCGCTCAACAATGTGAAGCCGGGCATCGAGGTCCGTTCGCGTCGTGTTGGTGGTGCGACCTACCAGGTCCCGGTGGAAGTCAGGGCGGAACGCGCACAGGCGCTCGCCATCCGCTGGCTTATTGCCGCCGCCCGCAACCGCAGCGAGAACACCATGTCTGCGCGGCTTTCGGGTGAACTGCTCGATGCTTCGAGTAATCGTGGCAACGCAGTCAAGAAGCGCGAAGACACGCACCGCATGGCGGAAGCCAACCGTGCATTCTCGCACTACCGCTGGTAACAGCGTAACCCCCCGGAGTATCTGACATGGCACGCAGCCATCCACTCGAAAAATACCGCAATATCGGTATCATGGCGCACATCGACGCTGGCAAGACCACGACGACGGAGCGCATTCTCTACTATACCGGCAAGTCATACAAGATCGGCGAAGTGCACGAAGGCACGGCGACGATGGACTGGATGGAGCAGGAGCAGGAACGGGGCATCACGATTACCTCTGCTGCCACCACGTGCTTCTGGAATGACCACCGGATCAACATCATTGACACGCCTGGCCACGTCGATTTCACGATTGAGGTGGAGCGTTCGCTGCGCGTTCTGGACGGTGCCGTGGCCTGTTTCGACGGCGTTGCGGGTGTTGAACCCCAGTCCGAAACCGTCTGGCGGCAGGCCGAGAAGTACAATGTGCCGCGGATGTGCTTTGTCAACAAGCTCGACCGGACCGGCGCCAATTTTGAAATGTGCGTCGACATGATTCGCGATCGCCTCGGCGCGAAGCCGCTGGTGCTCTACATTCCCGTGGGGATTGAAGGTGGCCTCAAGGGGCTGGTCGATCTCGTGGAAAACCGCGCGATCATCTGGCTGGATGAATCGCTTGGCGCCAAGTTCGAATATCAGGACGTTCCAGAAGACCTGAAGGACAAGGCTGCCGCGCTGCGCAACGAGCTGATCGAAACGGTCGTCGAGCAGGACGATGCGGTGCTGGAAGCCTATTTTGATGGCAACGAACCGGACGTCGCGACAATCAAGCGGTTGATCCGCAAGGGCACGCTCAATTTCTCGTTCGTTCCGGTCCTGTGTGGCTCAGCGTTCAAGAACAAGGGTGTGCAGCCGCTTTTGGATGCCGTTGTCGATTATCTGCCGTCGCCGCTCGATATTCCGCCCGTTCAGGGCGTGAAGCTCGATGGCGAGACCGTCGATTCGCGGCCCGCAGACGACAAGGCGCCGTTTTCGGCACTGGCGTTCAAGATCATGAACGATCCCTTTGTCGGTTCGCTGACCTTTGCGCGCATTTATTCGGGCAAGCTTGAAAAGGGCTCCTACCTGAACTCCGTGAAGGACAAGAAGGAAAAGGTTGGCCGCATGCTGCTCATGCACGCCAACAGCCGCGAGGATATCGACGAGGCATTTGCCGGAGATATTGTGGCGATTGCCGTGCTGAAGGAAACCACGACGGGCGATACGTTGTGCGATCCGGCCAACCCGATCATCCTCGAGCGGATGGATTTTCCTGA
>CAYSCC010000141.1:0-5202 GCA_964429375.1 uncultured Chakrabartia sp. | reverse complement strand
CCGGCAATCAGCTTGAGCGTGTCGCTGACCTTGAATTCGTCCTGTGCGAAGAATGCAAAGGACTTTGTTTTCTGATCGATGGCTACCGTGGGGTCATACTGGTCAAACGGCGTGGCATATTTCGCGTCAAACTTGCCATCAATGATGAGGCCATAGGCACCGACCACAAGGAAATTGCGATCAGAGGCAATCGAGGCGCGCAATTCCTGTGATATCTGGTCGGTGTTCGCCTTCTGGAAGAATAGCGTGCCAGATGCATAGCAGGTTACCGCCTGAGCAGGAGAGGGGCAGGGGCCCGTTGTGAATGGAGCATAGGCGGTTGGGTTGGCAAAGTCATAGGGAAGTTCCGGCGGACCATCCCCGCCTTCGATGTAGAACTTTTTCAGACTGGAATAATCGGTAATCGATACGAGATCGACGCTGCCCAGACTTGCTTCCATGCGCAGGGACGCGCCAAAGATCTTTCGGTCGACATAAGCAGGACCCGTGCCCGCAGTTCGCCATGGGTTGCCGCCTTGCGAGGGCGTGATGGCGGGATTGGTATAGCCGTTCGCGGTCGAGCCGGGCACACCGCCATTGTACGATGCGCCAAAATAATTGTTCCAATATTCGCAGACCTGGTTTGCAGGCAGGAATTCGCCTTGGAACTGCGCATTGGGGCAAGCCGGGGCAAGCGAATAATTGCCGGCCTGACGTTCTTTGTCGGCCTGTGCATAACGCAGAGTCAGACGCGCCTTGAAGTTGCTAGACGGTTCAAGCGCTAGGATGCCGCGCATGGCCCAATGATTGTTGGCGCCGCGATCTTTCTCCCCGGGGGTGATATTGCGAATATAGCCGTCATCGCGGTTGTAAATGCCGGCAATTCTTGCGGAAACTCCTTCGCCAAGCGGTCCAGAAACGGCGCCTTCGAAAATGGTCTGGTTGAAGCGCCCATAAGTCCCGCTGACATAGCCATCCAGCGCGTCCGTGGGCTGGTTCGAAATGAACTGCACTGCGCCACCCGTCGCATTGCGCCCGAAGAGTGTCCCTTGCGGCCCGCGCAATGCCTCGACGCGTGCAATATCGAATACCGGGAAGCTCGCAGAAGTGATTGAGCTGGCGTAGCTGTCGTCCTGATAGACGGCAACGGGTGGTTCCTGCTGGTCGCCATAATCGTTCTGGCTGACCCCGCGGATGTTGAACACGACCTGGGACGACCCATAGGCGTTGTACTTGATGTTGGGAATTGCACGCACAACATCCGTTGCACTCGAGATGTTGAAGCGGGACACCTCTTCTGCATTAAGCACCGAAACAGCGATACCGACATCGCGAAGCTTCTGTTCGCGTTTTTGAGCCGTAACCACAATGTCGGTTGAGCCGGAGTCGGCACTTTCTTCGGCTGGCGCGGTCTGTGCTTGCGCCGGCGCAATTGCGATGAGGCTGGCCGTTGCAAAACAGAGCGGCGCACCCCAGCGAGCCACCATGGTCTGCGCCTGAACGATCTTTGATTTGGCCATTGTTCCCCCCTTAGCATTGAGGCGGCACCCTTATGCCGTGGCCCGATCGGGATCCGCCGCCTAGCCCCAACGATCCAGGGAGAATGAACCATGTTGAACGGACGTGCAACCCAATCCCGGCCAAGCTGCGTATGGATTGGATGCTGATGTCGCTCGCCATTTGAGCCCTTCTGTTCGTGCCAGCCGAATTCATCGGATGAAAATGGGCAGGAATCTCGACAATCCGCAGCGATAAGTTTCAGGGCTAATCATAGGCATCAAATGAACTTATGAAGGGAGACTGCGGAGCATTTCATTTGGTGAGAGAGCCGGCTCGACCATATTGAACAGACGTTCAATGATAGGCAGGAGGTGAGATGCGCAGGCGGGAAGCGGAAGATCGCCGAATCCAATTGTTGCAGGCCGCGATGTCAACGCTCGCGGAAACGGGCATTGGCGACTTCACCTTGGCAGAAGTGGCGCGGCGTGCGGATGTGTCTGCCGCGCTGATCGTGCACTATTTCGGTGATCGCGAAAGTCTGCTGGAAGCCACTTTTCGCCTTTTGGTCGAGCGTGTGACGACGTTGCCGATGCGGGCTCTTGCCATGGCGCGCGGGCCCGAGCAGCGTCTGCGTGCCTTTGTGCAGGCGCATCTTGATCCGGCGGAATTGACGTCGGAAGCGTCGCGCGCCTGGCTCTCTCTTTGGGGGATGGCGCTTTACGTTCCTGCCTTGGCGCGGTTGCAGCGCGTTCACCAGGAACGCATGTTGTCAAACCTGCGGCATGAACTGCGGAGCCTCATCCAAGCTGACGAGGTCGATCGGGTTGCCGAAACCATTGCGGCAATGATCGATGGCTTTTGGCTGCGCACGGCACTTGCGAACGCCTGGAAACCAGAAGCGGAAGTTCCGACCGACTGGATCTTCGACTTTGTCGATGTCAATCTTGACGCGCATCGGCTCGACGAAGGCAACTTCCCGAAAACGCCCGAAACCAGTTTTGACACGGTCAACCCAGCGACGGGGGCTGTGCTTGCCACCATTCGTATTGACGGCCAGGCCGATGTGGACAAGGCCGTCGCCCGGGCTGCGCACGCACAGCGAGATTGGGGGCGCGCCTCGGGCGTGGAACGTGGGCGAATCCTTGCAAGGGCTGCGCAACTGCTTGTGGAGCGTAACGAACAATTGGCGAGGCTTGAGGCCGAGGATACGGGCAAGCCGATTCAGGAAACAATTGCGGTCGACGTGCTTTCGGGCGCAGATTGCATCGAATATTTTGCCGGCGTTGCACGAACGATTGCAGGCGAACATCTGGATCTGGGGCCGGGCGCTTTTGGCTATACCCGGCGTGAACCATTGGGCGTTGTGGCGGGAATCGGAGCCTGGAACTACCCCATTCAGATTGCCTGCTGGAAAAGCGCCCCCGCGCTTGCCTGCGGCAATGCGATGATTTTCAAGCCGGCCGAACTGACCCCACTAACCGCAGTCGAGCTGGAAAAGACCTATCGAGATGCCGGATTGCCGGATGGTCTGTTTCAGGTCGTTCAGGGCAAGGCTGAAACCGGGCGGTTGCTTAGCCTGCACCCGGGAATTGCAAAGGTCTCGCTTACGGGGGAAGTGGGAACCGGGAAAAAAGTCATGGTCGATGCGGCCGGGACACTCAAATATGTCACGCTGGAACTTGGTGGCAAATCGGCGCTGATCGTCTTCGAAGATGCCGATCTGGACGAGGCCGTGTCTGGAGCACTTCTGGCCAATTTCTATTCGGCAGGTGAAGTTTGCACCAATGGCACACGCGTGTTTGTCCACAAGACGGTTCGCCAGGCATTTCTCCAGAAACTGAAGGCGCGCACCGAAGCCATGGTGATTGGCGATCCTCTCGATCCTCGAACCCAGATCGGGGCACTGATCTCCGAGGCGCATATGCAAAAGGTACTTGGCTATATAGCGCTTGGCCGAAAGCAGGGCGCGACGTTGCTGACAGGCGGCCAGCGCGCGACGAGCGGGGCACTTGCAAAGGGGGCGTTTGTGCAACCCACCATTTTTACCGATTGCACGGATGATATGGGCATCGTGCAGGAGGAGATATTCGGCCCGATCATGGCAGTGCTTGATTTCGATGATGAAGCAGACGTGATCGCCCGCGCCAACAACACCAGTTTTGGCCTTGCAGCAGGCATCTTTACCAACGACTTGAAACGCGCGCACCGCGTAATTGCGGCACTGGATGCAGGGACCTGCTGGATCAACACGTACAACATCACCCCAATCGAATTGCCATTCGGGGGCAACAAGCAGTCAGGCCTTGGCCGGGAAAATGGCAAGGCTGCGATTGAGCATTATACCCAGCTGAAGAGCGTCTTTGTTGCGATGGAGGCGATTGATGCTCCATATTGACGAAGCGGATTTCATCATTGTCGGCGCGGGGTCTGCTGGCTGCGTCCTGGCCGATCGCTTGAGCGCAGACGGACAGAACAAGGTCGTCTTGCTTGAATTCGGGGGAAGCGACCGGTCCGTCTTCATCCAGATGCCAGCAGCGCTCGCATATCCGATGAACACCAAACGGTGGAACTGGGGCTATGAGAGCGAGCCCGAGCCCTATCTGAACAATCGACGCCTGAATTGTCCGCGCGGAAAAGGCTTGGGCGGATCGTCGTCGATCAACGGTCTGGTCTATGTAAGGGGAAATGCGCTCGATTTCGAACGATGGAAAGATGACGAAGGGGCCCGGGGTTGGGGATATGCAGACGTGCTCCCCTATTTCAAACGCGCCGAGGGTCGCGCGGAAGGCGGGAATGAATACAGAGGTGCCGAAGGGCCGCTTTCAACATGCTACGGACCTCTTGAAAATCCGCTGCATCAGGCGTGGCTCGATGCTGCACGTGAAGCAGGCTATGCGCTGACCGAAGATTACAATGGCTTTCGGCAGGAAGGCTTTGGCCGGATGGACATGACGGTCCGGAATGGTACGCGATGTTCGGCAGCCAAAGCCTATCTCTATGGAGCCCGCAAGCGTTCCAACCTGTCGGTAATCGACCATGCCTTGGCAACTCGCGTCCTTTTTGAAGGGAAGCGGGCAACCGGCCTGGAGTATGAACGTGGTGGCCAGCGGCACCAGTTGCGGGCCAAGCGCGAAGTGATCCTGTGCGGAGGCCCGATCAATTCCGTGCAGCTGCTCAAGTTATCCGGCGTTGGCCCGTCTGAAGAGCTTCGCCGCTTGGGGATCGACGTGATCAACGACAGCCCGGGGGTGGGAGCAAACCTGCAGGACCATCTTGAATTCTATTTCCAAATGGCTTGCACCCAGCCAATCACGCTTTTCGGCAAGGCCAACCTCTTTGGAAAGGCGCTCGTGGGGGCACAGTGGCTGTTCCTCAGATCTGGCATCGGGGCTTCGAACCAGTTTGAGAGTTGTGGGTTCATCCGGAGCAGGGCCGGGATCAAATACCCAGACATCCAGTATCATTTCTTTCCTATGGCCATCAATTACGATGGGTCGTCTCTTGCGAGCGAACACGGGTTTCAGGCCCATGTGGGGCCAATGCGTTCGAAGAGCAGGGGGTCTGTCACGCTCAGAAGTGCCGACCCTCACGAAAAACCGAGGATCCATTTCAACTACATGAGCCATGAGGACGACTGGGCGGAAATGCGCGCCTGCGTCCGGCTCACGCGGGAAATCTTCCAACAGCCTGCCTTTGCTCCTTTTCGCGGACGAGAGATTCAGC